>JAGPFK010000077.1 GCA_018056585.1 Clostridia bacterium
GCGCTAAGGGAGAGTTGTTTAACCCTTGTCGATATCGATCCGAAAGCATTGGCTCTCATGACAGCTTACTGCAAACGATTAAATGATCAATATGAAGCGGGCTGGATCGTGGAGTCGAGCGAGCTTGAACCGGCTCTGGACGGCGCCGACGTTGTTTGCCTTTCTATTTCTACCGGCGGCCTGGAGGCGATGCATGCGGACTACATCATCCCGGAACAATATGGCGTCTTTCACACAGTCGGCGATACCACAGGACCTGGCGGAATTTCCCGAACACTTCGAAATGTACCCGTTTTCGTAGATGTTGCACACAAAATGGAACGCTTATGCCCCCATGCCTGGTTGATTCATGTCACAAATCCACTTTCGCAATTGACACGCGCTGTGTGTTTGTCTTCCAAAATTCACTGCATCGGCTTATGCCACAATTATGCTGGAACCATCAGCATGCTGTCTGATTTTTTAAAGGTTGAAGAAGCAGACATTCATGCTATGAGTGTTGGAATCAATCATAATACCTGGCTCAAAGAGTTAACGGCAAAAGGACAGCCTGTCTCAGATCAATTAACAGTGGATCGCTATGTTCGCTATGAACAAAGTAAAAAAGGCCAATTCCGGCCAACACGGACAACGGATGACCTTATATCAGAAATAACTGTTTCAGGCGGCACAATGGAGTACTATCTTAATTTTGTCTTGCATGAGCAATTCGGATTTTTTCCGGTCGGCGCAGCAAGCCATGTGGCTGAGAACCTTCCCTTTTACTGTAACAGCGAAGAAACGCTGAAACGATATCACATCAGGCGCAAAGGTGTTTTACCACGTCGGCAACAGGAAAAAGACAAAAAGCGCAAGCAAATAGAACATATGCTAAACACGCACGAATGTCTTCCCATGCCTGAGGCATCGCGGGAAAGCTTTGCTGAAATCGTTTCCGCCCTTTATACCGGACGCCCAACAACAAGCATCG
Source organism: Clostridia bacterium (assembly GCA_018056585.1). Taxonomy (GTDB): domain Bacteria; phylum Bacillota; class Clostridia; order Saccharofermentanales; family UBA5734; genus JAAYBY01. The sequence goes on from JAGPFK010000077.1 coordinate 971, forward strand.
TGGCGATGCCGAACCAGGGACAGATCAGCAACCTGCCTCCGGATGTTATCGTTGAAACATGGGTCCAAATCAATGGAAGTGGCATTTTCCCGCTAACCAGCGGCCCCATTCCGGAAGCGCTGACGGGCTGGATGTTAACCAGTATAGAGGAGCAGGAGCTTTCTGTGAAAGCCGCTTTATCTGGCAACTCAGAGCTTGCCCTGCGCGCATTGTTTATCTCACCTATGCTGGCTAACAAAGATTCTGCAAAGCCTTTATTACAAGATCTCATGCAGGCAAATCAGACTTGGCTCATGCATATGAAAAAGCTGTAGAAATATCAATTGATCTGCAGTGAGCAGACTGTTGTTTCAACAAATGTAATAAAGCAGTGGTTGATCAAAAAGAATATTTTATTCAATTTATTCGAAATCTGTTCAACGAATTGGAACATTGTACTATGTACAAATAACTGACAATAATTTACTCTTTATCTGTGATAGATGTCGGTCTTGATATAGGAGCCGCTAGCATGCGCACAGATAAGAGTATACAAACCAGAAGAAAACGAACCGCTTCGGAAAAAGCTGGGTTCAGACTTTTTCTTTTAACGCTGCCCTTTTTCTGTCTTTACTTTGTCTTTTCATATGTCCCTCTTTTTGGATGGAGTTATTCCTTTTTTGACTATCAGGCTGGTTTTAAGTTGCGGGATACCCCATTTGTGGGTTTAAAGTACTTTAAAATCCCTTTTTCCAATCCCATTTTGCGTGCTGACATCCTGCGTGTTATACGCAATACTTTGGTTATGAGTTTTCTTGGTATTGCTACTTCTTTTATGCCTATGCTGTTTGCGGTATTTCTATCTGAAATCCACGTCGATTGGTATCGAAGAACAGTGCAGACGCTCACAACCATTCCTAATTTTATCAGCTGGGTTCTGATTTACGCTGTTGTCTGGTCCCTTTTTTCACTCAATGATGGTTTTGTCAATAATGTTCTGATTCAACTTGGAATAATTGAAGAAAGAATCAATTTCCTGGGTACATCTCGCCATGTCTGGATTACACAATGGGCCTATCAAATGTGGAAGGGCCTGGGCTGGAATGCCATTATTTACATTTCCGCTATCACATCAATTGACACGGAGCTCTATGAAGCCGCATCCATTGACGGCGCAGGCCGTTTTAATCTCATGCGTTATATTACAATCCCCGGGTTGATGCCGACTTTCTTTGTTCTGCTGATGCTTTCGCTGGGCAACCTGCTCAACAGCGGTATGGATCAATATTTCGTCTTTCAAACGGCAATGAACAAGGAATACATTGAAGTGTTAGACCTTTATGTCTATAACCAGGGCATCAGAAGCAACAACATTTCCTATGCCACAGCTGTTGGCATGCTCAAGTCTATTATCAGTCTAATTCTCTTGTTTTCAGCCAACCATCTCTCCAAAATCGTCAGGGGTGAAAGCATTTTTTAAAAGGAGGTGCACCGTGTTAAAGCCAAAAAGGAATTTTGGCTCGATCTGTTTTAACATCATAAATTACACCTTTTTCTTTCTTTTCACACTGATTTGTGTTTTCCCCTTCTATTACATTTTTATTAACACAATCAGCGACAACACCTTGGTGTCAACTGGCCGCATTCTGTTTTATCCAAAAGGGATTCACTTTGGGAACTATCAACGTGTCCTGAAAATCAAGAACCTGCCTCATGCAGCTTATGTTTCCATTATGAGAACCATCATCGGAACAGCTGCCGTTGTTCTGGCTGCTTCGTTTCCTGGTTACGCACTCAGCAAAAAGAATTTCTGGAAACGCACGTTCTGGTATCGTTTTGTGATCGCGCCAATGTATTTTTCCGCAGGTGTTATTCCTGTTTACATGACATACAAAGCTTTAGGACTTATTAATAACTTTTTAGTCTACATCCTCCCTTTCATGGTGTCGCCTTTCAATTTGATTCTCTGCAAGACGTACATCGAATCCATTCCCGCTTCGCTGGAAGAATCTGCCGAAATAGATGGAGCCGGCTATCTTACCCGCTATTTCCGCATTGTTTTTCCACTTGCAAAACCCATCATCGCAACAATTGCTGTCTTTTCTGCTGTCAGTCACTGGAACGCCTTTATGGACACGATTCTTTACACCAGTAAAACACATTTATTCACACTTCAATACATCCTGTACTTGTATCTGAACGAAGTAAACGCTCTGGCACAGATCATCAAAAGCGACCCATCCGTCATGCAAAACCTGGAACCCTCTCAAATGCTGACGCCAACTGCTGTTCGCTTCACCATTACAATGATAACCGTGCTGCCTATTTTGTTTGTATACCCCTTCTTCCAGCGTTATTTTCTGAAAGGCATTATGATCGGCGCCATAAAAGGATGATTTAGTCCATTTGGAAGCAGTAAAGTTGTTGCGAATCAGATTTCTCAAATGAAGTCAAAGGAGGTCGAAAATGAAACGATCAATTGTTCATTACTTGTTTGTGCCATTGCTCATCACCTGTCTTGTTTGTATGATTATTGGCGGATGCAAACCGGCTGAATCCACAACCCCCGTTTCAACAACAAGTCAGACAACCAAAGAAGCTGAAGAAACATCAGGCACAACCGCGACAGGAACAGAAGAGCCCAAAGAGTTGGTGACACTCACGGCATTTATTATGCAGTCTGTCGCCTCTACATTCGGCGTTGAAGAAGACTGGTTTGGACAAATCATGAAGGACGAGCTGAATATTCAGATTGAATTCATGCCAACCGGTGATCAGGTTGATCAGAAGCTTCAGGCTTTGATGGCAGGAGGCGAGTTACCGGACATCGTCGGGTTTAAAGAGACCAAACTGGCTGTCGCTGCCGTTGAAGCCAATATGCTCATTTCTTTGGATGCGAACAAAGATAAATTACCTAATATTTTCGAAAACAATTTGCTCAAACATGCTGTTAATTATTATCGCGATCAGGTCAGCGCAGGAAAAAATGAGCTTTACATGATGCCGTCAGCTGTCGGCCCTGTTGGAGGCGTTGTGGATACAAACTGGAAGCCTCAGCTGCTTTGGCGGGTTTACCAGGATATTGGCGCCCCTGAGATCAACACGCTGGAGGACTATCTGACCGTCACGAAGCAAATGCAGGAACATTATCCAGAAAATGAAGCCGGCGAAAAAGTATATGGTTTTGAATTGTTCGCTGACTGGGACAATCTCAATGCTCTGGAAGTTTGTACTTTATCCTTCTTTTATGGCATTGACACAGAGTATGTTTGTCAACTGATGGAAACGGATGTGGTCACACACGAGATGAACTCCATTTTAGATGAAGACAGCTTTTACAAAAGAGCTTTGACTTTCTACTACAATGCTAATCAGATGGGGCTCTTAGATCCTGACTCGTTAACACAGAAATTTGACACCGTTCAGCAAAAGTTTACAGCCGGACGCGTTCTCTTTACACCTTTCAGCTGGTTAACCGGAGATTTTAACGCACGTGGCTCCGGTCACGTCGATGCTGATCCGCCAAATGGTTATGAGTTTGTTCCGGCCAAAGACATGAAAATTTACGATGCGCCTTACCAATGGGTTGGGCGTCCATGGACATTTGCCTTGGGCGCTGCTTCGAAATATCCAGACCGCGCGCTTGAGTTTTTTAATTGGTTCTATGACATTGATACAACACATTTGATCAACAACGGTCCGGAAGGCGTCCTCTGGGTCATTGAAAACAATGAACCCAAAATAACGGACGAAGGATGGAACATTATTGATAATAACCTTGACATGCCCTTGCCGGGTGGCGGCCTACTCAAAGATCCGGGTACCAAATTCAATACCATGCCCTATACAGGCCAAATGGAACATCCGGACACAGGCTTTGCCGTTTCCTATCGGTATTGGCCTTCGACATTGAATCGGAACCCGACCAAGCTGAAACTCGAATGGAGAGAATGGTCAGGCTACAATTCTCAGGTCGAAATGATGAAAGCACTTGGCATGATTGCCCCGGCTACCCAGGCTATCAATATGGTTGTACCGGCGCCGGATGATCTTCAGCTGAAAATGAATCAGATAGGCGATGTGATTAAAACCAATTCATGGAAAATGGTTTTTGCGGAAAATGAAACGGAATTTGAGGCACTGTGGACCGATATGGTCACCAAGGCCAATGGGCTTGGCATCGAGGAAGTCAATCAGTATTACATGAAAGCATGGGAAGACGCGCTCAATATGGCCGCAAAATATCAAGACTGATCACAGAAAATTGATGTATATTAAATTTGAGACTTGATCGCAAAAGATCCCGCTGTTTTAAAAGCAGCGGGATCTTAAGTTTTTCTGTTCACTGACCGAAATTCCCCTGGTGAAAATCCGTAGACCCGTTTAAATAAACGGTTAAAGTATGTCTGGCTGGAAAATCCAACCTCATAGGCTATATCACGAATACTCTGAGTAGTTTGCCGTAATTTCCTTTCTGCAGCCTGCAATCTGATGTACATCAGATAGTCGTTGAAGTAATGTCCTGTTTGCGTGCGGAACAGCTGGCCTAAATAGGCGGAGCTGACACCATACTGTTCAGCCATTTGTTTTAAACTCAAATCTTGTGCAAAATTGCGGTGAATCTCATCCTGCATCTTTCGTACATAAGGATGCATCAGCTGCTGCTGCCTTATCTTTTCTTGTTCAATAAAATCCACAAAATCTTTAATCCACTGATCACACTGCTCCTCTTTAAGCTGGGGCCATGCGCACAAAATGCGATGCCACCCGGGATGCATATCAGATTCAATCCGAATATTTTCTTTCTCAAGCAGGTATAAAGCAGCCACAAGTGCTGCTGTTTGTTTATCCGGGAACTCATTTTTATCTTCCAACATGCTCCATACATCAACCTTCGCTAATGCCTCTCGCCGTCCATGCTCGGATTTCATGTCTAGCTCCTTTTCCCGCAACTTATTCTCAAGTTGAATATAATCGTCACAGTACAGAACGGTGCCTTTAAATTTAGCAGCAAGAAGATACCGCAGCGCCATATTGTAACTTCTGTGTACATCGCTGAAGCGGTAAACCGTTTGACCAAAAACAGCAGCCAGATCCATACCATTGTCATGAGCAACCCGGCGCAGCTCATCCAGAATAATATTCAGTTTTTTACGGACTGATGCGTCTTGTGGTGATATCTCGTTCAAAATACCAACAATCCTCATGTCATGATTCACATAGAAATGATTTGCCTCACTATTTCCAAGATGTTCTTTAAGCATCCCTATCATTTGCAACATAAGGGAAGAATCAACGGGTGACGGTGTCAGACTCACCAGTAAACAACACCAGCCTGGGCGGTTTACATCAATCCCCAAAAGTTCAGCCCGCTCAACCAATTCATCTTCATGAATTTGGTTGTGTACCCACCGATCCAAAATATTATTGCGAAAAGCAGCCGAAGTGAACCCATCCCATGCGGCCAAGGCAACATGACTTTCCATGTTTTCCACCGTTTTAATTAATGTGTCTTTTAACTCATCCAGATCAACTGGCTTTAACAAATAATTTTCTGCTCCTAGCTTCAGAGCATCCTTAACGTACTCAAATCGGTCGTATGCACTGATCACAATAGAGCGCAAGCCGGCTCTTTGATTTTTCCCTTTCTGAATGAGTGTCAGTCCATCAAGTCCCGGCATGCACACATCGGTGATCAACAGATCAACCGGATTGCATGTGATGTATTGCAATGCTTTGCGAGCATCCGTTGTCGCGAGGCCAATATGAATCCCATATTCCTCCCATTCGATCCCGTTAACAAGGCCACGAACAACTGTTTGCTCATCATCAACAATGACAGCTTGAAAAAACATCAAAAACCCTCATTAAATTTTTCCCTTATTTTCTCAGCGGTAACGCTCACGTATACGAGAGCGCTCATATGGATCATACGGCGGATAGACCGGCCTTTGCGAGGGTTTCCCAATGCACACCCGAACCACGATCGCTCCAAAAAGAAATCCGCCAACATGCGCCCACCA
>JAGPFK010000078.1 GCA_018056585.1 Clostridia bacterium
GGCTTATGTAATCAGCGATCCGATAGAACCAATGTTCGATCTCTTCTCTCTTTTGGCAGCTTAAGTCTTTTAGTTTTTTTAAATAGGCTTCGACAATTGTCCTGTTCATTACAAAATCAATCCCTTCCCGACAGATTCGAAAAATATGATGTATCTCCTTTTCATTTTATAAAAGGAGTTTTCAATGGATGTTTGATCTTTAGGTAGTTTAAAACAGACAATAAATTAAAAATACAGACACAGTCTTCCCTGGGCGACACAGACGAGGCCTGGATTAAAATCGGCTCAATACCGACGGCTCTTGCGCCAAGAACGTCCGCTTCATATGAATCACCAATATGGATGCACTGACCCGGCTGACTGCCTGATAAAGTCAAGGCTGTTTTAAAAATTTGCGGATGTGGCTTTTCTACGCCGACATCATCCGAATAGACAATAAAATCCATATAGCGATCTACGCCAAGTTTTTTACACAAGGAAGGAAGCAAATGCGAGAAGTTCGATATGATTCCCAATTGATATCCATGTTCCTTCAGGATATCAAGGACATAGGAGGTTTCGGGCTTTAGATATGTTCCATGATAAAACGGCATGATCTCATAAAGATAGGTCGAGACCTCAAATCCGTTATCCGGTATACTCAAACTATTTAAAAGACCAGAATAATATCGAATTCGCAGAGCACGGTAGGCTTCTTCTGATCTGGCTTCATATCTTCGCCTTATGGTCGCTCTATCCTGTGCCTGAATCAACGTGTAAAGATGACTCAAATCGCACTGAATCCCCATACTAAGGAGGGCTGCATGCAAAGACTGAGGAAAAGATGCATTGTTAAAGGCGATGGTGTCACCAAAATCGAAAAATACACAGTTTATTTCCATCACTTATCCTCCATTATCACATACGTCAAAGGAATCAGTTCCTTCGCGGTCAAGATATCCAATCTTCTGATAAATCCTGGATCAGATAAGACAATCGAATCAGGGCATATCCTACTACCAGCTGCTGATTGAGCACACCCATAAAATATTTTTGGGGTTTTTTCTGGATCCATTCAGCTGTTTCTTCCAATAGGGTTTTATCCATCTGTATCAGTAAAAAATTTATTATGATATAAATGATGCTTTGAACGCATCCGAAATCTCAACAAGATGAACATGGGGTATTCCGGTCATATCAGAATTGTACACAACAAAACGCCCGTCTGGGCTAAAAGAGGGGTGGGGATGTGTCCATTGGGGGTGGGCGTTTGAACTTTGAGACAAACAAAGTGTCGCACATTTTTTTGATTCGGCATGAATCAGCTTTATTCCATGATCCGGCCAGTTTGTGTCGGAAACAATCCATTTTCCATCTCTGCTGCAAGAAGCATGCCAGAAATGCTCATCAGACGATATGATCGTTTTGACTTGCTTTTCACCTTCTCCATAACATGCAATACCCCAGCAGCAACTTTCTAGGTTTGTCATAATTTGTTTCGATTGGCAAAGCCACATCCAATGTCCATTGCCATGAGGCAGATCCAATACACGCGGGTTTTTACCGTCTGAATCCATCAGCCAGATATTGCGTCCCTTGTCGTCCGGCCCATATTGAAATGCAACCGTTTTCCCTTCTATGGGCTCAACTTGGGTGTGTGTTATTTTTTCTCCTTCATAAATGATTGAAGCCTCACCTGTATCAGTAGCTATTCTGACGATACCCATTCGTCCGTTGCAAAGCTCTGTGTCAACAAAGGCAGTTTTATCATCCAAAGTGAGACTCATACAGCCGCTTGGACCTTTTACACCTGGTATCAGAGTCATGATCTCCTCATCAAATCGGTTGATATCCACGCGTACCAGTTTATTTTGATCCATATAATACAGATATTGTCCACTGTAAGATAAGAACGGCGCGCTGACCGTGGCGCAATCTGTCAGTTGCGTGAGATCGGTTCCGTCTACATTCACTTTAAAAACATCTGGAAACGATGCTCTGCCTGCTTCACGGTATGCGTTGAAAACAAGAGTTTTACTATCCGGTGTAAATTGGTTTATATGAAAATAAAACTTGCTATTTACGGTTGGAAAGCAAGTTAATCGGGTTATTTTAGCTCCTGTGATCTCGTCAGTAAAAAATTGACGCTCACTCGGGTATGCTTTGCCTTGTAATGCAGACACACTTATCCCTCCGTGCTGAGTTATTGCGGCAACAGTCAATATTCTGGCTGATCGCGGTCTCTATATTTTAATCACCTGGTCATCATATGGCATGTTCTTTCTAAAATGCGGCATATCTATAAGGCGACTTTTATTCATGATGGACAATTCACTCAAAAAGGCGATGGCCGTCCACTCACACGCCTTGTAGACATCAATAGGCGTAGGTGTGCCTTCTCGGATTGCACGAACAAAATCCTCCACTATAAAAAAGTCTCCGCCGCCATGACCTGATTTCTTCTGTTCTTCCGTTGCATTTTGATACCGTTCCGGCAAATAATGTTCATAATCTTCCAAGGGCTGCCATTTTGCTTCTTCAACGGGCTGGCCGCTGTCTTTAAGCCATATTTGACTTGGTTCACCAGCAATCCTTGAACTTTCAACAACGCCCTTTGTTCCCTGGACGGTGTAATAAGCCATATTGTGCGGTCGGGGAGAAAGAGCATCAATGCGAATTCTGGCCAATTTGCCATTTGTCAATTGGCACATTGTAAGTGTTGTATCTTCCTGGCGTAGGCTAAGATCACAGTGACGACCGCTTCCAAAACAAGCCACCGCTTCAATTCTTTCAGGTTCGAGCCATTGCATTAAAGGCCCGATGCTATGCGTTGGATAAAAGGCGCCTCGTCTGCCCAGCTGCCAATATTTTCGCCATGAGGTTTTTTTGCTTTTATGCAATCCATAATCGTAGGTCATCAGGGACTGTATGTTATGCAGATACTCTCCTTCACCGTAATAAACTTCTCCTAAAAATCCATTTCGTATTAAGTTAAGAATCAACTGGTTATCCGGAATATAGCAATAGTTTTCCGCCATCATATAAACCTTTCCAGATGACTCAACATTTTCAATTAGCCACCAGAGTTCATCCATACACACGCCTGCCGTCACTTCGCTGAGAACATGTTTTCTTGCCTGGAGGGCAGCGATAGCCTGGGGAACATGGCATTGCATAGGTGTGGCAATGACAACCGCGTCAAGATCAGAATCCAGCATATCATCGAAAATCCGATATGCATGCGGAATACGATATTCTTTTTGTACTTTTGCAAGAACCGCTTCATCCAGATCACAAATAGCACTTACGGTGACGTCCTTCTGGGCTCGAAAACCCATCAAGGTCGACAAGCCGCGAATACCCGCGATACCAATCTTTAACATGACTAAGCCTCCAATTCAGGTTGTCACCATAACGGATAATGGATCAGAAAAGACGAAACGCACATTAACAGACAGAAGGATGTCACGCCAGCGTTGTTCGTGAGATTCATGGGATATCAAAGGCAAAAATCCAAGTTTCAGATACGTTTTGATCGCCGGTATCCGATGGTCATCTGTTGACAAGGTCGCGCAGACCTTACCTTCTTTTTTCATCTGGTGCAGGGCCGCAAGACTGGCAAGATAGCCTACGCCTTTACCCGCGTGATCGTTTTGTCTTCCGACCATGTGCAAGACACCCACAGCATCTGATTCATGCCAGGCGGAAGCCGTTGCAACAGGCCAATCATGGTCGCAAATAAACCAGACACGTTCAGGAGAAAAAACACTGTCTTTCATCATAAATTCTTTAAAATCATGAAACTGGCCGAATGAATCACTGATGATTCGATTCCAATGCATTTCATCGCCAGGTAAAAAATGACGGCAGTGGTAACCGGGCGGCAGGTTGACCGAAGGCAGCTCCCTTATGTTCGGAAAAATCATAGTCAATTGCGGTTTTACTGTTGAAGACATAAATTCTGATTCCTTCAGCATTTTCATTTTTGCGGTGATCCTATTACCGCGGTTTTAATCTTGGGTTGAATAAATCGCAGTTTCCGGACATCAAAGGATTCTCATCCTTTAATGGAACCGATCATGACTCCTTGTACAAAATATTTCTGAATAAATGGATAAACCATGAGAACAGGCAACGTCGAAACAACAATGGTGGCGTATTTGACCGTCTGCCCGATATTGGTATCAACAAAGGACTGATCCTGCTGACCCATTACATTCGATAACAGAACTTGTCTCAAAATCAACTGAAGCGGATATTTGGTATCGGTTCTGATGTAAATCAGCCCCCTGAAATAAGAGTTCCAAATTTCTTCTGTGTAATAGAGGCCGATAACCATGATACTGGGCAAAGCCAGGGGCAAAACAATACGATACATCACTTGTGCAGCCGACGCGCCATCGATAATCGCGGCTTCCTCAATGCTGCCCGGAATCGACTGAAATGCTGTCCTCAGGATGATCAGATTAAATGTATTGATGGCATAAGGTACAAACTGAGACCACATGGTGTCGGTCATTTTCAGGCTGTCCACAACAATATAGGTTGGAATCATACCGCCGCTGAAAAACATGGTAAACACAATCAGTTTCATAATATAGCCCGTTGCTTTTATATTTTTTCGCGACAACGCATACGCGCCCAGTGTTGTCATGGTCATATTCACAATGAGACCGCAAACCAAATAGACAAGGGTATTCCGGTATGAAATCCAGAATAACCTGTGTCGCAGGACTTCTTTGTAGGCATATAAATCGAAACCCTTGAACCAGAGCATCAACCCGCTTGTGCGGACCACCTCGGCCGGATCGCTGAAAGAAGCCACGAAAATATACCAAAACGGATAAAGTGTGACCACAACAACGAAACACATGAAGATCACATTAATGATATGTAAAATAAATTCACCAGGCGATTGACGCCAACTCGATCTAACCATATTTTATGCCTCCCTACCACAAACTGGTTTCGCTGTAGCGGCGGGCTAAGAAATTTGCTGTACTCAATAACGTTAAGTTAATCACCGCGTTAAATAAATCAACGGCCGTACTGAAGGAATAGTCGGCTCTGCCGTCGATCCCAAAACCGCGTCGATAAACAAACGAGGAGATGATATCGGATACCTCATAAGTGTTGGGGTTGTATAAAAGCAATGTTTTTTCAACCCCCAGACTTAGCATGGAGCCGATTCTTAGAATAAAAAGTATGATGATGGTCGAAGCAATACCCGGCAGCGTCACATGACGCATTTTGCGCAACGTGCCACAGCCGTCTATTTCAGCTGAATCATATAATTCCGTATCAATATTGGACAAAGCGGCCAGATAGATAATCGCGTTCCATCCAAGAGATTTCCATATGTCTGACGCAACATAGATTGTCCGATAAGCGTCGGGATCATTTAGCCAAACCTTCTTAGGCAATCCGAAAAGGTTATGAAGCAAAGTTGTGATCATCCCACTATTGTTGAGAAAATCATGCATCATGCCAGCTACAACAACAATAGAAATGAAATGCGGCAAGTAGCTGATGGTCTGAACCGTGCGCTTAAATGCCTGATTTCGGAGTTCATTGAGAAGGAGTGCAAAAATAATCGGGGCTGGAAAACCGAAAATGAGATCCAGTACATTCAGTATCAGCGTGTTTCGAAAGGTCCTCATAAAATATGTGCTGGAAAAAAAACGTTCGAAATTTCTCAGGCCGACCCACTCGCTTCCCCAAATGCCTTTGGATGGGGTATAACGTTTAAAGGCGATGATCACGCCATACATAGGAATATACTTGAAAATAATATAATACGCCAAAACAAGGGCAAAAATGGCATAGATGAACCAGTACTGAGCTATATTATTTTTAAAGCTCTCTTTTTTCCTTTGATCTGTCTGCGTCGCTGAGGCCGATTTTTGAATCGCCATTTTATCACATGCACCTCTCTTTATGACAGACGGTCTGCGGTTGATGAGTCCAGCTTTTTATAAGGCTGTTCTGCCTGTCATATGCCAGGCAGAACAGCCAAATTCTTATATGATTGATCGATTCTCTTCGATTACCTCAGATCCGGGTCCATGAGCTCAATGCCCTTTTCGGTTTTCAACGGGATTTTTGACCAGTCGATCTGGGCACGCTTTAAGGTAAACTGATAGGGCACACCGCCACGACTCTGCCAGTTCTTAATGGCCTTATCCTGAAGCTCAAGGGCACGCTCAGCACCTAATACACGACATTGCTCAACAAACTGGCTGTACTCTTTATCCACATCCCACTCACCCGTTGTAAACTTGGCAACACTTTCCAGAATATAGGTTTGTAGATCAGCCATAATGTCGGCGTATTCGTCGGCATCTGCTTCGCTCATCATCGCTGAGGGGAGCGGCGTGTTGGTTTCTTCAGTAAAGGTATCCGTCCAGGTCCGCATGGCCGCTTGACGGGAACCCGGCGTTGTCAGCGATAGCTGCGCCCAAACGCGAATATCTTCATATGTTCTGGCACCAGGAATACCAATATATTTACCTTGGGCATCACCAATACCCAAGCCATCCGGGTTATTTAGGATAAGATCTGTAAAGAGCGGGAAATCATCATCCATCGTGTAAGTGATTCCCTCAACACCAAAGACATTCAGCAGATGCCCTTCTTCCGTGTAGAAATAATCCAGCAATTCTGCGCACTTTTCAGGATTTTTCGCGTTCGTGGAAACCACAGTTACACTGGCACTCATCGCTTTGGCTAAAGCAGTCCGGTCGAAGTAGCGCTTGCCATCTTCCTGCGCCGGGTTGTCTATCGGCCACATTAAGAAGGTAGGATGATCAGCCATTAAATTGTTCCATTTATCGAGGTTGCCTAATACAGTCAAACAAGAACTCACACGATCTTCCGCCACCCAGGTGTCCCGCATGGAAAAGTCAAAGTTGTAGTAATT
>JAGPFK010000079.1 GCA_018056585.1 Clostridia bacterium
GATCTGAAGCAGTCCTTCTTCCAGCGCCTCGCGATAGATTCGCTGAGAACCCGGCAGAATAATCAATCGAACGCCTTTGGCGACTTTTTGACCTTTCAGGTAAGAGGCAGCCAGCCGCAGGTCTTCCAGCCGGCCGTTTGTGCAAGAGCCGATGACAACCTGATCAATGGGGATCTTGTTAAAGGTTCCCACCGTCCGAATGTTCTCCGGCAGGTGTGGAAAAGCGACAACCTGGCCGAGGCTTGATAAGTCAATCTGGATCCGGCGTGCATAAACCGCATCCGGATCCGGCTGATACACATGAAAATCATGACGGTTGGCCGCATAGGTGCGCAGGTAAGCCCTTGTTCTTTCATCAACCGGGAAAATGCCGTTTTTACCTCCAGCTTCGATGGCCATGTTACAGATGGTGAAGCGCTCGGCCATGCTCAAAGCGGCGACCCCCTCGCCTGAAAACTCCAGTGATTGGTACAATGCACCATCGACACCGATCAGGCCGATCAGGTACAAAATGACATCCTTGCCGGTCACAGCAGGCTGGAGGCTGCCGGTCAGCTCGACCAAAATGGCATCCGGAACACGAAACCACGCTTTGCCGGTTGCCATGGCATAGGCCAGATCCGTGCTGCCCACACCCGTTGCGAAAGCACCCAGCGCACCATAGGTACAAGTGTGCGAATCGGCACCGATGATGGCATCGCCGGGTGCGACAAGTCCGTTTTCAGGCAAAATAACGTGTTCAACACCCATGTCCGGCTCGCCGACTTCATAGTTATGATCGAGATTGAAGCGTTTTGCAAAACGCCGCATCTGAGCACAATGCTCGGCAGATAAAATGTCTTTGTTCGGTGTGAAATGATCCGGCACCAAAGCAATCCGGCTTTTATCGAAAACCTCAGTTAACCCGGCTTCTTCAAAAATGCGGATCGCCGGCGGAGCCGTGACATCATTACCCAACACAAAATCCAGATCTGCTTCGATGAGTTGTCCTTTTTCCACAAAATCCAATCCGGCATGGGCTGCCAGAATCTTCTGAGTCATCGTCAGAGCCATTTTCTATTCCTCCCAACCCAACTGGTGGCGCATGAGCCTGTATTCGAGGGAATCGACCAGCGCCTGCCAGGATGCTTCCAGGATATCATTTGATACGCCGACGGTATTCCAAAAATGTTTTCCATCCGTTGACTCGATTAACGTACGAACCACGGAAGCTGTCGCTTTGGAATCAATGACGCGCACTTTATAGTCCGTTAGGCGAACAGATGTTAATTCAGGATAAAACACTTCCATGGCCTTTTTCAGAGCCCGGTCCATGGCGTTGACCGGACCCTCGCCTTCAGCGGCTGTGACCTCGCCAATACCGTCAACCATAATCTTAATAAAGGAATAAGCACTGTATGCTCCCGATCTCGGTTGTTCACTGGCAATCCGTAGTTTCTCAAGCGTGAAGAAGGGTCGGTAAAGACCCAGCTCCTTACAGACCAAAAGCTCCAAAGAAGCCTCCGCGCCTTCATATTGAAAGCCCTGATGCTCCATTTCTTTTAGTTTTTGTAAAACAAAGCCAACTTCTGGTGCGTCGCGATCGATGTCCGGCTTGACTTTCCGGATGATATCCAGAACAGCCGAACGCCCTGATATTTCAGACAGCAAAAATCGACGCGTGTTGCCTACCACCTCAGGGTTGACATGTTCAAAAGTCAGCGGATTTTTCTTCACGCCGTCAACATGCATGCCTCCCTTGTGAGAAAATGCCGAGATGCCGACATAAGGCTCGCTGTTAGGCAAATTCAGATTTGAAATCTCGGCCATGCGGCGCGCCAAAGGGGTCAGTTTGACGAGGTTTTGCGGCGGAATACACGTGATGTTGTATTTTAAATGCAAATTGGCAATAATCGTCGAGAGATTGGCGTTGCCGCATCGTTCACCGATTCCGTTGAGCGTCCCCTGCACATGGCAGGCACCGGCCAGAACAGCTGCCAGTGAATTGGCCACGGCCAAACCTGCGTCATTATGGCAATGAATGCCAACGCGAACAGATGAGGGTAAAGAGGATACCACCTCCCGTGTCTTGTCTGCGATGACTTCCGGCATGGTGGCTCCGTTTGTATCGCAAAGACAAACGACCAAAGCCCCTCCTTCACAAGCGGCCTGAAGACAACTTAAGGCATAGTCGGGGTTATCGGCGCACGCCTCAAAATAGTGTTCCGCATCAAAAATCACTTCCCGGCCCTGGCTGCGGCACCAGGCGACCGATTCGCGAATCATCGCGAGATTTTCTTTTTGTGAACAGCGTAGAATGTCCCGGACCTCCAGATCCCAAACTTTCCCGAAAAGGACGATAACGGGTGTTTTGGCATCCAAAAGATCTTTTAAACCGACGTCTTCCTCAACCAAGCTGTTTTTGCGCCGCGTCGGACCAAATGCAGCCAATAAACTGTTTCCCATCGGAGGTCTCTCTGCTTCAAAGCGGCTGTAAAATTCACGATCTTTCGGGTTCGATCCCGGATTCCCAGCCTCTATATAGCGTACGCCCAGTTTGACAAGGGTTTCAACAATCTGAAATTTATCATTTACAGAAAAAGAGATGCCCTCCGCCTGCGCGCCGTCTCGTAAAGTTGTATCCAATATTTCCACCGACCGTCCTTGCATGTCAGACCACCTCAAATTGATCGATTAAAGAATAAAAAGATAGACTGTATCCAGACTGTCTTAATCTGATTACAGCATACGCGAATTTTTCCGCTCAAACAAGTTCATTTTGAAACTTTTTCTTAATGCTTTGGTACAATTGAAAAAAATCAGTCGGTTTCCGTTTATCGGATAAGAGATTCGCCTTCCAGTCGCGTAATCAGGATGGCGGCCCCTTCGCGCCCGGGCAGTGAAACACGAATCTCTCCACAAGCTGTTTCATCAATCGTTTCCCGTGTCATTTCCCAAATATCCAATAATTCCACCCGGTATTTTCCGTTTGTGGGAAGTTGCAAATGGGTAAAGGAAGGACAGGTCCGGCCATAATAGCTCAGTTGATGGTTCTCTGATTGGAGCATCATTGGGATCTGATCCAAAATGAATCGCGTCTGCGCTTCCTTCGGAAGACGGCCCATGGCCCGCATAAAGGCTTTACGAAAATCATCCTCTTCCCTGTTTTCAGCCGCTGAATCGGGATCATTCGGATTCAGAAGACCTAATCCTTTCATTGGCGTCATGGTCTCAGGAATGCCTTCCATCAATTCTCTTAAAAAGCGGATGCGCTGAGGACTCTTTCCATAAAGCACGCCTCCTTTTGCCCACCAAAGGACCTCATCCTCGCGGTGGAAAGTTTCGCCATGGGTGCAGTATCCACCCCGCATCAGGGTCCACCAGAACCGGTGTGTCATCTCAAAAGCAGAAAGATTGCCCCAATTGTATGGAATATCTCCTTCATAGCCGCACTCATCAATCAGGATCGGCAGATCGTATTCCTGCTGCCATTTGATCACATGATTGATATCGCCGGACTGGATGGAGCAGTGTGTCATCCAGTCGCGTTTGGGATACACCAAAAGGCAATTGTGAACGGAGATGGGATGATGATAGGGGTCTTCCGCCGCAATCAGTTCGCCAAACAAATCAAAGTCCTCAAAATCCTTATTCAACATCAGATCATACTCATTAGCCAAGCTCCACCATACATTTTTGTAGGAAGCCAGCCGCGCTATACAATATCTCAGATAAGCCAGGTCGTTGTCCCGGCCTAAGTTGGAAAAACCCCAGCGGTCATAAGGATGAAACAGGATCAGATCCGCTTCCATATGAAGATCCGCCAATTGCCTGATGCGTGTCTCCAGGTTTTGCCAATACCGCTCATCCGGATCCCGCACATCCCATTTTCCGTCCGCATCCGTATGAAAGGGGTAAAAATCAGGGTCGTTGTGATTGTACGGCATATGCTTCGGAAAGACACACAGGCGAATCTTGTTAAAAGGCGACTGTTTTAAAGTTTCGAGTGTTTTCTGCTGCAGTGCTTCTGTCTGGTGGACAAAGGCATAACAGGTGGTCCCGAAGGGGATATACCGGGTGCCGTCCGCATAACGGAAATGATGCCCCTCAGGATGCACCGGCCCATGGTTTTCTGTGTTTTCAATGCAGTTGAACGTCCCTTCCTCCGTCTGCCCGCCTACATTCACTGTATAGCGCCAGACGCCTGTTTTTTGAGGCATAAAGCGAACCAGATACCGATCCTTTCCGGCGCGAAAAGCCGGCACGTTTATTTTTATGCCATTTTGCTCAAACAAAGCGGCCTGTTCCACAAGTCCGGCCCCTCTGATATTTTCAAGAGAGAGTTCAAATAAATCGTATTTCTTAATGTTTATCATAAGGAAAAACCTCCCGTTTATTTTATCTTTATTATACCTACATTTTTCAAAACAGAATAATCAATTGACAGAATCGTTAAATTCAGAATAAAATGAAAAACGTAGCTTTCAGGAAGGAGATCATGCGATTGATAGAGCTTTTTGCACTTGGCAAGCGTTTCAAAGAAGTACAAGCTGTAGACAGCCTTTCCTTCAAGGTAAAAGGCGGTGAGATATTTGGCCTTTTGGGTGAGAACGGAGCGGGCAAGACCACAACGCTGCGAATGCTGGCTACTATGCTCAAGCCCACGTCAGGAACGGCTGAAATATGTGGTTTTGACATCACAAAACAACCCACCGAGGTGCGCAGCCATATTGGTATCTTGTTCGGAGGAGAATCCGGCCTTTATGATCGCCTGACAGCCAGAGAAAACATCGCGTACTTTGGGAAGTTGAATGACATGACGGATTCAGAACTCGATCAACGCCTGGACATGCTGTGTCAAACACTGGAGATGGAAGAATTTATCGACCGGCGGGTCGGCAAATTTTCCAAAGGGATGAAACAGAAAGTCACGATCGCGCGGGCCATCGTGCACAACCCAGAAGTTATGCTGTTGGATGAGCCAACCGTCGGTCTCGATGTCATGGCCGCACGAACATTACAGGATTTTATCGCACAATGCCGGGACCAGAATAAGGCCGTCATCATCTCAAGCCACACCATGAGTGAAGTGGAGAGGCTGTGCGACCGCATCGGCATCATCCATAAAGGCAGACTGGTTGCCATCGGCGGTACCAAAGAACTGAAAGAACAATACAACAGCAACAATCTTGAAGATGTTTTTATACAACTCACAGGAGTCAAATCGAATGAAAAAAGCATGGACCGTGTTCCTGAAAGAAATAAAAGACGCTTTCCGCGATAAACGAACGCTGATCACCAGCATCCTCATACCCGCTCTCATTTTCCCGATCCTGATGACTTTCATGAACAGCAGCATCAGCAACACGGAAAAAGAGGCCACGGAAAACATTAAAATCGTCTACCTGGGCGAGGAGTCACAGCTAAAAACGTATTTGACGAGCTTGCCCAACCTGACGCTGGTCCAGTCACAGGATCCTCTGGCCGATCTTGAAGACAGCAAAATATCAGCCATTATTGAGGTGGCTCCCGGTTTTGATCAGGCGATCAAAAGCGGTCTTAAAGGCCAAGTCAGCATAAAGTACGATGAATCAAAAATAAAATCATCGATAGCGGCGTCCGCCTTGAGAGAATATATCAACGCATTCAGCACTCAGATCGCGCAACAGCGGCTTGAGGAAAAAGGGATCGATCCCTCATTCATTCAGCCGCTTGATGTGACATCGGTTAACGTGGCCAAAGCAAAAGGAGAAGGGACCCTCGTTTTATCTATTTTGCTGCCCATGTTCCTTTTGATCTATCCGGCGGCCGGTGCCATGGCAACCGCCATAGACCAGGGAGCCGGCGAAAAAGAGCGCGGCACTTTGGAACCATTGCTCTCCACGAAAGCCAGCCGCACTTCGATTGCGATAGGGAAATGGCTGTCCACTTCTTTAGCCTCCCTCATCGGAACGATGGCCTTCATGAGCGGCTTTGCCGCAGCGATCGCTTATAATCCGGGCATGTTCGGCGAAGGCTTTTCCATATCACCTTCCGCCTTGTCGGCCATAACGATCTTAGGCATCCTGATGGCCTTCATCTACAGTGCTTCCATGCTGGCTCTGAGCGTCTTCGCGCGCAATATTAAAGAAGCGTCCACATACTTGAGTCCTTTTGTCATTGTCGCTATGCTGCCGGCCTATGGTTCCATCTACACCGACGTGAAGACAGCACCCTTCTGGCAATACAATGTGCCGCTTCTCAACGTCACACTCGTCATCAAAGAAGCGCTTCTCGATTCCATCAACTGGGGGCATTTTGCTTTAACAGCAGGATGGCTCATCGTCCTGGTCTTCATTTTTCTCTCACTGGTCGTGCGGATGTTTAACAGTGAGTCTGTGGTTTTCAGGAGCTGAGAGCTGGACCTTCCTCACCATGATGCCGCTTTCATAAAGCGATCGGCGCGATATTGCTCCTTGTGCCCGCTGCCGTTTCAGATGCAGACGAGCGGATCGAATCAGGAACCCCGATCTCTCATCGATACTGTCTTCGCGCCATGTATCGCGAATTCTTTTATGAACGGCCAGCTCAGGCGGAAAGCTTTATGCCGAACCCATCGGAACTGACCTATTTTATTCTGGCCAGGACGGCTTCGGCACAGCAGAGGCCATCCCTTGCAGCAGAAAGAATGCCGCCAGCGTAACCGGCTCCTTCGCCTGCCGGATACAAGCCAGGCAAGCTGCTTTCCATACGGTTGTTACGTAAGATGCGCACCGGCGATGAACTGCGTGTTTCGATTCCGGTTAAAACGGCGGCCGGGTCGGCAAAGCCGGCCAGACGACGATCAAAAAGAGGTATCGCTTCCTTTAAGGAATCGGAAACAAAAGAAGGCAGGATCTCTCTTAGGTCGCACCAGCTGACACGGGGCCTGTAGGAT
>JAGPFK010000080.1 GCA_018056585.1 Clostridia bacterium
CACAGATAAAAGCTTATTGGAACCATCCGCCAGTTGGTCTGAACAAAGCTTAAATTGACTGATCAGCATGAGCTCCTCATCTTGGATGGCATCATTCATGTTGATATCAGGCCAGTTGATGGCAGGCCGGCTCGGCTTGCGCCGAGGCGGCTCGAAAGGATGCCCTTTTTCAGCTTCACCATTGGCAAATTGTATCCATGCCTTCTTTAGTGCCAGCTCCTGGTCGGCATCCAATCTTTTCTCAAGATCATCTAAAAAGCGATCTAACATACGGGCCTCCTCTGTTCTTTTATATGATATGATACCTCTGTGATCAGAAAAAAGATTGCCTCATTTACAATGAGCTTGTGCATAAATCACCTTTTTGCTTTTGGGAGGGACGGTTACATGGCTTTGATTTACGATGAAAGGATAGAGGCAGACTTTCAAGTCCATTGGACAAGGGATCCATTTGGACCCATTGGTCCGTTGTATTATCATCACAGCTATGAAATATTTGTTTGCTTGATTCCTCAGATGCATTTTTTGATTAACGGATACCTGTATCCGGTCCAATATGGTGATTTACTGTGTTTTTCTGACCAAGATCTGCATCAGGCCTTGCCATCACAAAGAGAGCCGTATGAACGCCTGGTGATTGTTTTCAAGCCGGATCTGGTCTGGCCTTTGTGCAGCAAGCAGACCAACTTACTGGCTTGTTTTGAAGATGCTGATACAAACAGGCACAAGACTCATTTAAATGAAACGCAGATTGATTGTATGTTGTCGATTCTTAATGAATACCAGGATTGGCGGGACAATGCCGATGTTTATGGATCAGATGTGCGCCTTAAGATGATACTGGCTGATTTGCTGATTAATCTGAACAACTGGTGTGATCAGCAGGAAAAACTTGAACCCAGCGATGATTTGGACAGTGATATGGAACAGATTCTTGCCTATATTCATCGGCATATGTCAGAACCTTTAACACTCGAACATTTAGCTTGGCATTTTCACCGAAGCCTGAACAGGCTGAACGATCGATTTAAAGCCTACAACAGGGCAAAGTGTGCACCAGTATATTGTGCAAAGTCGGGTGGCATTAGCTAAACGATGCTTAATGACTGGCCTTTCAGTGACTGAAACGTCCTTAGCCTGCGGTTATACCAGTTTGTCTCATTTTTGCCGCCTGTTTAAAAAACAAACAGGTCTGACTCCCGGCGATTATGCCAGTCAAGTGAAAAAGGATAGATAGCCGCCTGCGTAATATGAATGTCAGCGATAGGTTCCAAGCTCTAATCCATATTCCTTAAAATGACAATATGTGTCAAAATGGACAGTATGTGGAATGGAATGATCTGAGTGAAGGATATATCCATAATTTTGTTTGACAATGGGGATTTTAGATTCCAATTCCCTGTCAACCCGCGACAAATCATTCGTGTATAATTCCCTCACATCCATGCCGCCAAAAAAGGAAAGTCGATCGCCATATTGCCGATAGAGTTTAATGAGATCCATACCAGCCTTGACTTCGATCACCTGAAGGCAATCAATGCCGGCATCAATCATGCCAGGTAGCAGCGGCTCCACCATTCCGCAGGAGTGCATGATGACAGGGAGATTCTGTGATTTACTGTAGTCGATGGTCTTTTTATGCCCTGGCTTGATGATTTCATCATACATAGCCGGAGACATAAAAGGACGGCCTTTGAATCCCATGTCTTCATAATAAAAGATTCCATCCGGCTTGCCTTCTTCTGCAAAAAGTATTTCCTGTAATGCAATGGTCAAATCCGAATAGGTTTGAACCATGTCTTTGATCCAGTCCGGGTCTAAGGCCATGCCTACCAACATGTGCTCATGTCCGCAGACTGGATGCATCAGCTCAAAAACATTGACACCACTCCAGCAGAAAAAGCGTTGATTTTCTTTGCATTTTTTCTTCTTCTCACGGTAGCCTTTGAAATCAATGCGCCGTCTGTCCGGTTTTAATAGCGGCTTTATTTTCTCTTCCCAAGCTTTACGCTCTTTAACCATAAAATCAACGTGCTCTGGCGTGGATGAATGCAACTTATGGGTTCGCAGTAAGGCACCATTACCATCAAGACGCAGAATCGTCTCTTCTGTTTCTTCAACAACAACGGGTTCGAAATCCAAATCGGCGACCATATTAAACGGCCAGGAAAGATCCATATCAAAATCAAAAAGATCGACAAAATCAACATCTTCACTGATCCAGCCTCTTTTGGCCCACTCTCGTTGCGTATCACTCCAGAAATGTTCATAAACTCCGATTCTATCAACAGGCTTTCTCTGCAGAATGTTGCCGATTCGTTCGCGACCAGTCATTTTATTCATAAAATCCCTCCCTGATTTTCCGTTTTTGATTAAGTTCTATTTTAATGCTTTATCTTTCGAGCATACTATAACAAGTTTCTGACCAAACGTACAGAACCCAAGACGACATTGATTCATGAGGGTTCTTTCGCTATACTAAATAGAGCGTTGGCAAGCAGCCGTTTGCCTGACACAATAAAACAAAGAAAGGGTCAGTTGTTGTGGACGCCGACAGTAGTCGAAAGATTTATATTTCAAAGGGTGGTCACCACTGATTCCTGACTGATTCATGGCTGTCCACCGTGCAAAGGAGGACATGCTATGATGGATTCAATTCTGGAGCTTATCCACGCAAAAAAATATCATGAAGCACGAAAAGCACTTATTGAGATGAACACGGTTGATTTGGCTGAATCTCTGATCAAATTGCCTCAATCTGACATCGTCAAAGTTTTTCGTATGTTGCCAAAAGACAAAGCGGCTGAAGTCTTTTCTTATCTGACCCGTGACGCGCAGAAACTGATCATCGACTCGATAACAGATCGTGAATTGAGTGATATCATGTCTGACCTGTTTCTGGACGACACGGTTGATATGATCGAGGAAATGCCGGCCAATGTAGTCAAGCGCTTACTGAGCAGTGCGGATAAGAAAAAAAGATCTTTAATAAACCAATTTCTGCAATATCCGGATCATTCTGCAGGCAGCATTATGACCATCGAATTCGTTGATTTACGAAAATCGATGACGGTACGTGAGGCGTTTGAGCACATCCGGCAAACCGGTACAGATAAAGAGACCATCTATACGGCGTATGTGACGGACGACCAAAGAAAGCTGGAGGGTGTTGTTTCGATTAAGACGCTGCTGCTGGCTGATCCGGATGAACGTATAGAGAATTTAATGGAAACACAGTTTATCTGTGCTCATACATTGGATGACCGGGAAGAAGTTGCACGTTTGTTTGACCGTTATGATCTTCTTTCTATTCCTGTTGTTGACACAGAAAACAGGCTGGTTGGCATCATCACGGTCGATGATATTCTGGATGTTTTGCAGGAGGAAACGACAGAAGACTTCGCCAGGATGGCAGCTGTATTGCCTTCCGAGAAGGGTTATCTCGAAACAGAGGCAACCACCCATGCGCTGCAGCGCATCCCATGGCTTTTGTTTCTCATGATGTCCGGTTTGTTATCAGGCTCCATCATTGCCTATTATGAGGACGCACTGGCCGTCATGCCGATCCTGGTCTCCTTTCTTCCCATGCTGATGGACACGGGCGGTAACTGCGGATCTCAATCAGCAACTTTAATGATTCGGGGGCTCGCGCTGCAGGATATTCAATTTTCTGATCTCTTTCTTGTGCTGTGGAAGGAACTGCGCATTTCAATTATGATCGGAGCTGCAATGTCCATCACGATCATAGCGATTATTCTTCTTTTAAACCAGCCCTTTGTTCTGGGTCTTACGGTTGGGCTGAGCCTCTATGTGACGGTTATCGTTGCGAACCTGATTGGGATTATGTTACCTCTTGTCGCGGCTCAAATGAAGCTGGACCCGGCGATTATGTCATCACCGCTTATCACGACGATTGTTGATGCCGCTTCACTGATTGCATATTTTTCAATCGCTCGTTTTATTCTGAATATTTAAAAAATGAGATAGGCTGCCTTCTTTAGGCGAAAAACATTTTGTGCCGCGGAATCGTAAAAATGGATCATCTGCATGGCAGAGATTAAGTTCCTGCAGCCTGGTTCAGCAAGCGGCTCATTTCCTCCTTTGCCCTTTCCATCCTGATTCTCATATCGTCCCGATTGTTTAGGGCAGCCGGGTAAATGGGCTGACTAATCTTCAGGGTTAAATCCGGTTTTTTACGAATCAGGCGTCGCAGGCCTTTTGTTTCTCTGTAAGTAACGGTCATGGGAACCAACGGAACACGCGCTTGCGAGGCAAGGTAAAATGCTCCTCTTTTAAAGGTCCGCAATTCAGGACTATAAAGACAAAGATCGCCTTCCGGGTAAAAATGGATCACTTGACCCTTGATAAGACGAATTTCCATTTCATGCAGAAACAATTTTAAGTTTGTTACATTTTTGGGGATGGGCACGCCGCCCAACCACTTGACAAGATATCCATACCAGACAGAATGAAGATTTTCTTCAATTGTGGGGAAAATAACTTTGCGAGGGAAAAAAGCAAGGCCAACCAGAGCACAATCCAGGTAGTGGACATGATTACATAAGGTCAGTGCGCCTTTTAGGTTTCGAATATTATTTCTTCCCTCGATACGGGCCCCTAAAAATATTCGAGTGAACAAAAAAAGAAGGGGAGCTGCGATGAGTGTATAGAATAATCTTGAGAAGAAGCGGAATAAAAAGCTCTGATGATAAGGATTCTTCTGACACTTTGGCACCGTGCGGTAAACATGTTCGATCTGCTGCACACTTCTTTCAAGTGAATAATGCCGGGCGAAAGCGATGTATTCTAAACTGGCCTGCCGGCGTTCTTCATCATGTTCAAGCCAGTAATCAATTCGCTCAGCCAAAGATTTCGGGTTACCGGAGCGAAATAAGTTTTTCTGGCTGAGTGCAAATTGAACTGTTGCACTGCGCCTGCTGTCTGAAATGACCGGAACAAGGCCACAAGACATGGCTTCAAGGCAAGCAATCCCTTCAATTTCAACATCCGAAGCGTGAACGTACAAATCACATTGACGGATTAGATTTAACAACTCAGGCTGACTGTAATAACCAAAAATAGGCGGAAGCGGCAACTTCTGACCCATTTTTTTCAATTTTTTTTCCTTTGGTCCGCTACCCGCAAAGTAAAGCTGAATTTTCCCGGCAAACTTTGATTGAGCAACTGCCTTGATCAGAACATCCTGCCTTTTTTCTGACGATAAACGTCCGATCATCAGAACACGAAAAAGCTCATTTTCTTTATGCGTCTTGGGTGTGTCCGCTGGACAGAACATGGGGTGTACCCCATTGGAAATGACATGCAGCCAGGCTTTATAGCCATGACTACGCAATTGGGCCGCAATAAAAGCAGATGGACAGTGTATATGAGTAAATTTTCGATAAAAAAACAGATTAAAAAGAAAATAAGCAATATGGGCTGCGGGGCGAAACCACCCCAGACCAATGTTATAAGTGATGTTTTCCGGCTGCACATGAAAGGCAGCCAAAACAGGTACATTTAAATGATTGGCAATTTTTCTGGCTTGACTGCCCAGACTCCACGGTTGATAAATATGCACAATATCTGCACCATCAATGGCCTTCATCAGAGTTGAACGGACTGGCTTACAAAACAAAGTATTCTGACGGTGAGCCAACCAGCTGGCAAGGGGTACGACGAGTTCAGGCACATAAAACATTTCATATCCAGTTTTTGGATCGACGCCGGAACAGGCAGGGTTTCCGCAAGTTACCACGCGAATGTGATGATTCCGCTGTGCAAGGCCTTCGGCAAACCGCATAGCGGATATGGTTGTACCGTTGTTGTGCACATTAAATGTTTCAATGATCAGCGTTACAACCATTTAAAGCACCTCTTTCACGGCTCCGTCTGTATATTCTTCCTATATTTCTAAATGAAGTGTATCATAATCATGGACCAAATGAAAAATTCAGGTTATAAGAATGCCCATTTGCCGTAAAGCGGCAGATGGGCATTCTTCTTGAAGATTTATTTGCCGGCTAGGTGCTTTTTGCAATATGCTCCCGGCCACGCCTTTTTGCGGCTTCTTTTCTGTCTTCCGGAAGCTCTGACCATAGCTTATCGGCTGTTTCCGCCCATTTTTTAGCGACAGGTTCTGCTTTTGCACACAGCTCATGAACATCTTCAGGACAAGCCAGATCCGTTGATTTTGCGCCTGAAGCTTCAACCATATCAACCAATATTTCCGGATTATCCAGCAAGGGGCAGGGACGCAAATGATTGTCGTTAAATGGCTGGTGGAGCCGATACTGTGTAAACAACGGCGATTGCAAGGCTTCAATCAATGTAACATCGCGGATATTGCTGTTGGCGTAGTGAATAAACGCGCAAGGTTCCACATCGCCGTTCGCGTTAATATGCAGATAACGGCGGCCGCCGGCAATACATCCGCCGGCATATTCGCCATCGTTCCAGAAATCCAAAGTGAAAAGGGGTTTGGTTTCACGGAATTGCCTGATTTGACGATACATGAAAGCACGCTGTTCAGGCGTCACCATCAGTTCGGGAACGGCATTTTTGCCGACTGGGATATAAGTGAAAAACCAAGCGAATTTTGCGCCTTTTTCGATCATATCATCAAAAAAGGCTTCACTGCCAATGCTTTCTACATTTTCGCTTGTATAACAGCAAGAGATGCCAAAGGGCAGTTTGCGCTCTTTCAGGATTTCCATTGCTCGCATAATTGCTTTATATGTTCCTTTGCCTCGGCGAGCATCCGTTGCTTCTTCAAAGCCTTCAATGCTGATCGCCGGCACAAAATTCTTAACCCGAAGCATTTCATCAGCAAAAGCTTCATC
Source organism: Clostridia bacterium (assembly GCA_018056585.1). Classification (GTDB taxonomy): domain Bacteria; phylum Bacillota; class Clostridia; order Saccharofermentanales; family UBA5734; genus JAAYBY01. The sequence continues at coordinate 6,843 of JAGPFK010000080.1, forward strand.
TATCAAAGTTCCGTTGGTAAAAGCCAGGAATGCGCAGTCATTGTG
>JAGPFK010000081.1 GCA_018056585.1 Clostridia bacterium
TGCTGCACATCTTTCATCATACCACTCCTTACATCCGTTTATTTAGTCATGCATCGGTCATCCCTTCGCATCGGCAACAGAGCATGGTTCGACAAGCAGCTTGAACACAGCGATGGTCAAGGTGGAAAAATGAATAAAACGATAAAGGGAGTCCTGTTCCTTGTGATTCTCTGACCGTCTGTTTTACTCTGCTAATTCATACACGATTGAGTAACTGCCTGAACCGGTCTCACCTGTTGCTTTTCTGCCTTCAATCTTTAAGGGCAGATTGGAATCTATGAGGGTCCCTACATCCGAAAGCTCTATTACAGCGTTTGTGTTGCATGGTATTTCTATATTCAGTGAAACCTTGCCATCTTTAATTTTCCACTTGCTTTGAATCGGTCCATACACACTGTGATACTGAGCTTGTGCATTTGTAAAACCAAAGCCTGTTTGAGGGCATATTTTTATCTTTTTGTAACCCGGCTCCAAAAAGTTTATGCCTGCAATGCGGCGATACATAAAATCGCCTACACATCCGAAAGCATAGTGATTATAGGACAAATTTTGCCGCCTCTTTCCGTCCGGAGTGATTGCATTCCAGGATTCCCAGATTGTCGTGGCGCCGGATTTAACTTCATAAAGCCAGGATGGACATTGATCCTGAAAAAGAAGTTGGCAGGCCAGATCAGTCATGCCGTTTTCGCATAACACATCCAAAAGAAAAGGCGTCGATAAAAATCCGGTATCCAGACAATCATTATTTTCTTTAATCAACTCAGCCAGTCGGCCTGCATATTTTTGCTTCAAGTGTTCGGGAATCAGTCCAAACCGGAGCGCCAGAACGTACATGCCCTGAAGATCCGGTTTAAAGCGTCCGTTTTCTGCGATATATCGTTCCTTAAACAGTGTCCGAATGAAATCATTCTGATCACGGTAATGCTTTTCATCCTCATGTTGATTCAGCAAACCGGCGATTGTTCGCATCAGATCCGTCGTTCGGGCATAATAGGCGGTTGCCACAAACTCACGGGTCAGATTGGCGCTTTTAGTTGTGCTGAGCAACCCTTTTGTCACACTCGGAATCAGCCAATCCCCGTAATGAAACTGTTTAAACCACTGGCCGCTTTCGATTGACTTTTCAACATAACACATCCATCGCGTCATGGTATCATAGTTTTCTGTAAGGAATGCGAGATCTCCATAACGGTTGTATAATTCATAGGGAACAATGATACAAGCGTCACTCCATCCGGCACAGGAGATCATTTTCAGCATCCTGGCAATTTGATCGCGGTAGCTTTTAATGAAAGGAGAAAGGAACGGGACCTCGCCGTCATCATATTGATCCGCGCGAAGACTTTGAAGCCACCGCTTTAAAAAAGAAGCAACATTTTGATTAAAGGCAGCAGTCGGACAGTAAACCTGTATGTCTCCGGTCCAGCCCATTTTTTCCCGCTGGGGGCAGTCTGTCGGAATGGAAACCATGTTCCCGAGTTGACTCCAATAAATATTGCTTTGCAGCTGATTGATGTTTTGATCAGATGTTGTGAATAACCCCGTCTGATCAAGATCGGAGGCAATGACCACAGCTTTAAAATGATCCACGGATACTCTGCCCGGATAACCTGTGACACGCACATAGCGAAAACCATGATAGGTAAACTGAGGCTCAAACTCTTCGGTCCCTTCACCCTTCAACATATAGGTATCACGCTGGAGCTTGTTGACGCCGGCTATGTTCATTAAGAAATTACCTTTTTCATCAAGGACTTCACTGTGTTCAAGGATAATTTCAGTGTTTTTTTCTCCTGAAACAAGCATCTTCATGCGACCGGCGATGTTTTGACCCAGGTCGATCACTGTTTCTTCCTTCGGCGTGGTCAAGACGGACTTTGGCGAAAACTCTATTACTCGCCGGACCGGCTCCCCGTAAAATGCACAAAGATTATCAAAATCAAAATCTTCGGTCGTGACTCCTTTCCATCCACTTACGTCCAGGCCTAGCTGGCTGAAGCCGGGAATTTCCTTGCGTGCATCATAACACTCTCCGATGAAAAGATCCGAGTAGCGAATGGGGCCTTCATTGGTGCTAACAAAACTTTCGTCACTTACAATCACGTCTTTTTTGTCGTTTTGATATTCAACTTCCAGTTGCAGCAATAAAGCGTGTTTATCCCCGTACTGTCGGCTGTTACCGGAGAATCCGATGTGACCGCAATACCATCCGTCGGAAATCACGACACCGATGGCATTGATTCCGGGTTTTAAGAAGGAGGTGACGTCATAGACCTGATAATATAGAACTTTCTGATAAGCGGAAAATTCAGGTGTCAGCTCGCGATCACCCACTTTTTTGCCGTTGATCAAAAGCTTGTATAGGCCGTGTGCCGTCACATAAAGTCTGGCCCGTCTGATGTCCTGTTCAAGGCGAAATTCTTTATGAAGCATCGTGCAAGGGATCATCTCGGGCAGCCGTTTGGGAGGAAAAAGAGAAGCCTTAATAAGACTGATCTCTTTTTCTTCAGGCAGACCTGGGAGGTCAGGCGAAATCCATTTTGCGGACCAGTCACTTATTTTTAAAAATGCCATTTCAAACGATGCCCACCCTGATGTTGCTTCACGATTGTCATTGTCTGTAACGGTGACTTGCCATTGATAAGCAGTACGGCTTTCAAGAGGCTGCCCTTCATATCGAATGCCGATACTGGATGCGCACGCCACCCATTCGCTGTCCCAGACAATGAGGTCAGGTTGATCTTTCTTTGTTACCTTTATCCGGTAGCCGGTCTGTAAGACATTTGGCTCATCAGAATGCAGCTGCCAGCTGAAGCCGGGATTACGTGTATCAATCCCTAATGGATCCTTTTGCGCTTCGCATTTGCAATTTACAACTTCCAACATCGATTGCCCCTCCCTGGCTTTTGTCCATTTGCCATTTGGTATATCAGCCGTAAAGCAAAGTATTGATGATGATCTATAACCTATGTTAAACTGAAATTCCACAAAGCAACAGGGTTAAACCAAACATGAAAATCGGCTTTTTGCAATGTCGGAAGGTGTTTAAATGATGAAACAACAGGATTACGAGCAGATCAGAGAATGGCTGTATGCGTACCCTGAATGGGAAATGATTTTCAAGGAATATTTTTTGACTCATCATACCTTTTTGAATCTTGCTGATCTTATGGAGAACAGCGAGATATTTCAGTTTGATTTTGCAAGCCATGACGCGTCTGGGTTCCATCCTTTCGGCCTGTGTGATATTGAGGCTGAAAAGTATAGATTCTTCATTCCCAGTGTTCTGAATGCAGACCATCTCATCAATCCGTTGTATGACCTAGGCTTTTTTAAGCATCCGCGCTATTGTAAATCGCACAAACACGCCCATAACTATTATGAGCTGGAGTATGTACTGGATGGGAAAGCTCATCAAACCATCTGGGCCGGCGCAGCAAAGCATTCGTTTATCCTGAGCGAGGGGGGATTTTTGCTGCTGCCCCCAACCGTTTCTCATGAGGTGTATGTCGATGATGAAAGCATCCTGCTGAATCTGATGATTCGTAAAGACGCCTGTGAAAACGCCATTTTGCGGAACTTACCGAGCGACTCGGATCTTTTGACATTTTTCCGGAAAGCACTGTGCACAGATGATCCGTCTTATGTGGTTTTTCAAACAGACAACGCACTAGAACTCCAGGAGTGTTTCTTTGATTTGCTGATAGAAAACGACGGAAACGGGCGATACAGGCGTGAATTAGCCAACCTGAAAACGTCCATATTATTTCTGAACCTGCTGGGCAGAATGGGTATGTCGATTGAATATGACAACAGGAACATGAAAGCTTCTGACTATATTCCTGCCATCATAAGCTATATGGAGCAATGCTATGATACCGTCACGCCAAAACAGATCGCCGATGTGTTTGGATTCAGCAGAACACATCTGGGCCGAATCTATAAGCAGCACACCGGAACCACGCTGCAAGACTCCATTTGCGCCATTCGTATGAGGCATGCGCGGACGCTTCTACAGGAATCTGGCTACAGCGTGGAGCAAATTGGTCAAATGACAGGATATGATGATGTCACAAATTTTATCCGCTGCTTTAAAGCACGAAATGGCCTGACTCCTCACCAATATCGGCTGTCATATAAAAACTGATCTCAATCAAAAGTCAGGATTCAACAGGGTACAGGATAACAAATTGAAAAACAAGGAAACAGATGAACAAACAAAAAAACCCGTCCGTCTTTCCGTCCGAACGCTGGCGGAAGCAGTACATCGCCATGGTGGACTTTCCGGCCCGGTCTATGGCGGCGTGACGTCTGTCGAAGGGATTCGTCTTCATCAGCGCTGCATCCGCTTGCTTGAAGAAAAACTGGATGGATGGCCGCTTCAGTCAGAAGTCATGCTGCAAACGACCCTTCAGATGGAAGAATACGCCCTTCAGGTTTCCGGACGCTGCGACGCACTCGTCGAAACACCCGATCTGCTTTGCCTTTTTGAAATCAAGTCTTTTACGGGCCCGGCCGAACGGCTTGTGCCGGAAGGAGAACCACTGCATTGGGCGCAGGCCAAACTTTATGCCTGGTCTTACCTTTCAAATCATCCAGATGTGCCGCAAATCGATGTCGCCCTGATTTACATCAGTTTGGACAGTCCCTCTTTGATCCGGCATGTCAAAACCTATCAGCGCGATACGCTCTATGCTTTTTTTGTCGAGACCTGCCGCCAATATGTTCAATTTGCGTCGGACATCCTGCGCAGTGAACAAAAAAGATTGCAAAGCGGCCTTCGGCTTCCGTTTCCATATCCCGCTCTGCGATCCGGTCAGAAACATTTCATGGAAGAAGTGATCAGCGCGGTTCGCCAGGTTTCCCCTGTTTTCATTTCAGCGCCGACAGGAACCGGGAAAACGATGGCGGCCCTTTATCCGGCTGTTAAAGTTTTAGCCAACCAAATGGCTGATCACGTGTTTTATCTGACGCATATGACATCAGCCAGGCTGGTTGCGGCAAGGGCCATGGATGATTTGCATCAATCCGGATTGCTGATGAAGAGCATCGTTCTTTATGCCAAGGAAAAACTCTGCCTTTCGCCCGGCCTGTACTGTGACACCCGGCAGTGTCCCTATGCCCTTCTCTATTATGATCATCTGCCTGATGCGCTGCACCAGCTGTTTCTTTTTGATCAGATCGGTCTGGAAGAGATTTTGGATTGTGCTGAAAAATATCATGTTTGCCCTTTTGAACTGGCTCTGGATATGTCTGTTTATTGCGAGGTCATTATTTGTGATTATAACTATGCTTTTGATCCCCGCGTCCGCTTGGCCCGTTTTTTTAATCAGGATCAGAAGCACTTGTTGCTGGTCGATGAAGCGCACAATTTACCGGAACGTTCCCGCAGCATGTACAGCGCCCGTCTGGATCGGGATACCCTGTTGACGATCAAACCGGTCTTACAGGCGCAATCCCCCGTCTTATCAGCCGATCTGGATCGTATTCTTCTTTGGTTTATGCGGCTGGCTGCGGAAATCAAAGAAGGGAAAACCGGTTTTGATCTGGTTGAAAAAACCGTTAAAGCCGAAGCCATCATGAGCGCGGATCGCTTTCGTGCCATGCGGACGCTGCCGGCAGAGCTGCTGTCTTTTTGCAACCGATTCAATGTGCACAGCCACCATTTTCTTGAAACGCATCCTGATTTCGACGGACGATTGGAGCTTTTAAAAGTTTACTTTCAAATCCTGTTTTTTTGCCGCACAGCGGAGGAATTTTTCGACGACGCCTACGTGACTTGCGCACGCCTCCTGACAGATGAGTGTTGCGAGGTCGAGCTGATGTGTCTGGATGCGTCTTCTAAACTGTCGGAAAGTTATCTGAATCGCTATCCGGTTGTCTTTTTTTCCGCGACCTTAACACCCATCTCATATTATGCCGGTTTACTTCAGGGGCACTCGTCTGCTTCTTATGCCGAGTCACTGCAGCTTGGCTCCCCGTTTCCGCCTGAAAATCTGCTGGTTATGGTCTGCAGCACGCTGTCAACACGATACAAACAGCGCCAGGCCACCGCACCGGCCATCCTGGATCTGATTCTGGCCGCTGTCCGAATGAAGATCGGCAATTACCTTGTCTTTGTTCCGTCCCATGCGTATCTTCAGATGATCCGGACCTTGCTTAAAAATCGGCCGGATCGGGATGATTTTGATTATCTTTTTCAAATCCGTGAAATGAATGAAACCATGCGGAGAAAATACCTTGCCCGGTTTGATCACTTTGGCAGTCGGACCTTGCTGGCTTTTGCCGTTTTAGGCGGTGTTTTTTCGGAAGGAATCGATCTTTTTGGAGAAAAGCTGGCTGGCGTTGCCATTGTTGGCGTTGGACTGCCTCAAATCTGTCCTGAGCGTGAAATCATGCGCCAATACTATGCCGCCGCTTTAGGCAGCGGTTATGAGTTCTCTTATCTCTATCCCGGGTTCAACAAGGTCCAGCAGGCTGCCGGACGCTTAATCAGAAGCGAGGAAGACCGCGGCTTTGTTCTCTTGATTGACGATCGTTATGATCAGCCCGTATACCGTTCCCTGTTTCCTGTGGAATGGCGGCCTAAAAATGTATCATCGGAAGCAGACGTTTCTCTGCTGCTGGATGATTTCTGGGGTGCATGAAAAAGATATCAGAATGTTGTCTGATTGTTACCCAAATGGAGCGAACGGAGCAGACCGAGCTTTGTATATGATTTCTCCATATGATACGACAGGTAAGCGGCGGATAATTCAATCAGGCTGTGACGAACCACATCTGAAAGTGAAAACTGAAACAGGCGGGACAGGGGGGCTTGTTGAATATGACGCAGGCAGAGGATGACGCCTTTTGAAACAGGGCGGGCATCTGCA
>JAGPFK010000082.1 GCA_018056585.1 Clostridia bacterium
GAGAATCACCAACACGTCCCGGATGCTTAAAAGCAATACCACTGGTCGACGTTGCAACAGCCATATCCCCAGATTGATCCAACGCGACAATACCGACTGTATCATGGCCAAGGCGGACAGACGCCTGGTCTTTCCATTCTCTCTTTTTTTCTTCCCATGCCTGACGGCTCTTTTCTGTCAGCAGATCTGCCTCCTCCATCCCGATTTTTCTGGCATAAGCTTCAGCTCCGGTTCCAACCAGAAAATGGTGGGGCGAATGATGCAAAATATGACGGGCAATCGTAACCGGATGACGAAAGCCCCGAACAGAGGCTACCGCACCGATGGACAAATCAGACCCATCCATCATAGCAGCATCCAGCTCAACCTCGCCTTCACAATTAGGTAGCCCGCCATAACCCACCGTGTCGACTGTTGGGTCGTCTTCAACCCAACGTGCAACTTGTTCGACCGCATCCAGGGCATTTGCCTTTGAGCTACACACTTGCCTGGCAGCATATTCAACGCCTTCCAGTGAAAAAGACCATGTGGCAATCACACACCAATTCATATTTAATAACTCCCTAACAACTGGATATAAAAGATCGAAAGCAGCGCGGATCTTTTCCATAAAGGCCGCGGCCTGCCGCGTAAGATCTCGACCGGCAGCCCCAGCATTCGTCGGAAAGCATGCAACGACTGCATTCCGTTGGTCTGTTGTTTTTATTTTTAAACTGCTTTAAAATCAGACTGTCTTTGTTTTGATTAAAAATATCAATCAAGCTTCCGTCCGTGTGAATATTAGGTGCAAACCGATCTCTGATCGTTGCGCATGGTGTCACTTTCCCATCGCAAAGAACCGCCATCGTGGCTGAGCAGTACTGAAGATGAACACAATTCATAGGCAAAATATCCCTGCCGTATTGTTCCGCATAGCGCTTGTATACGCGCTTCACTTCTTCCGGCTTGGGGATAAATGCCTTCAGTTCTTCATTTGTCTGGTCAGGTCTTAGGTAGGTATGATAAACATTCAACGAAGTCTTTATGCCATAATTACTTTCAAAGTAGTCTATTGTGGCAATCAGATCGTCCGCATCTTGTTTTCCTGTAAAAGTGACTGAATTGAGCATGTGCGAAGCCGGATATCCCAATTTCAGTAATTGCTCGACACTTTGCAAAATGATCGCCAGGTCTTGTTCTGTTCGGGTTGGATGAAGCAGTTGATACAATTTTGGATCGATTGTCGACACGTGGACGGAAATGAGTCCATTTTCTGCGTAACGGACACATGATTCAAGGATGTGCTTCTGTTGCAGCGGAAGCCCTCCGGTCCAGATATTATTTTTCAGGCCCAGCTTTTGGGCCTTTTCCATATGCTGAAAAATATGTTCTCTTAGGAGAGGCTCGCCACCTAACCATTCTATGGTTGTGATGCCGAGGGAGGCGGCATCGACAAGAATTTGATCAATGAAGCCGTCATCCAATGTGTTTTGGGCTGCTTCAACCGCATTCATGTAACAGTAGGAGCAACCTTGATAGCACTGATCGCCCACTTCCAATTGCAGCGCGTAAATCCTATCCTCTAAATAAGCTTGATTCAATTTCCCAGGATCAATCAAACGATCACCTCATTATTCCAATTCTTCATGATCCGGTAGAGACGCGATGCCATATATGAAAAACCAGTGACATTGGGATGGAGCCATCCGTCTGAGTAGCAGGCAGGATTATGCGGTGAAACAGAAAGGCCGTCCATAAGCCAGGTCTTTTCCCTTCCCGATTCCCTTACAATGGTTCTGATACATTCGGTCAACTCCGAAAATGAGCCACAAGATTTTGCTTCCCGAAAATCATCCCGCCATATCGGCGTCAAGATGTAGATCGGAACCTCTGAAAAAACAGAAAACAAACGCTCATAATAGGCACGCATGGCCAACTCTATTTCAGTCATATCTTTCCCACTGTGCCAGTCATTTGTTCCATAAGCACTGATGACCAGGTCCGGACAGGGGAGATTTTCCCAATCGGTCAGTATGCCTGCCTCATGGGTGATGTTACCAATCCCTTGATTGATGGCATCGACTTCAAGCAACTCAGCCAGCTGCGTCACATAACTAAGAGAAGGCTTCCCGGCAACAAATCCCTGCGTAATCGAGTCACCCAAAGCTAGGAGGCGTGGCCGGCCCGATTCGACAGGCCAGATCGCCCCATCACTGGCAAGACTTCTGATCGATAATGTCTTAAACAGCGGCAGCCAGATTTTGACGATAACATTTTGATGCTCCGGATTATCCAGCTTAAGATTGATTTCATTGTTTCCGGTGCGGACGGCACGACAATAATGATCATCCTGATAGAGGTCAAAGTGCTGAACAATATCCAGACGACTGCGCGCTTGATTCACTTTTATAACGGTTTCCCCAAATCTTTGCAGAATTTCTCCAAGCGACATTTCTTCTCTGATCTGAACCAGCATTTTGCGGCTGAGGTCAGCTGTCCGGCAATCCAGCGTCACCTGATTTCCATCTGTTCCAAAATATAAACAAACTCCGGATGAACAGAGGCTCATGAGGTGAAAAAATGAGTTTTCGGCATAATAATTCATTTGATTTTCTGAAAAACGGAAAAGGGAAACATAGCCATCCTCATCAGTCTGATGACTTAAACTGTTTAACGCAAAAACAGGCAGCTGATCGCTTTCGATTTTCATGGTCTGCGTTCTCCTCATCAATATGATCAGGTCAATCCCGGACATTATATCACAGGTTAAAAGCCCTTATAAACAGGACACCGGCAGATCGGATACAGGCGTTGCACTTTAACTTGCAATGGGGGGTGTCGCCAGGCTATCTGCTTTAAAAATTAAGGGCTTCCTGCCAGTCTGAAAGTCCATCTGCCGGCAGCTTTTTGTAGGAATAGATCTATTTCAGGCATAAAACAAAGGCACCCGCGTCTTTCCATTCCGATAGGTCATGCGCATAAAAGGGCTGACCCTGCAGCTGACTAAACGACGCATCACCGATCAGATTTTTTATCTTCTGTTTCTTTTGAAGAGTCATTCAACAGTTTCCCATAAGTAACATAATGTGAACCAAATCGGGTTCGAATGGAATCGATGGCTTTGTCAAGCATTTCCTTTTGAAGTCCCTGCTCCTCGGCTGATTCCTGATCTAAAAGATCAAAAATAGAGATCTGTTCTTGTTCAAGGACGGGCAAAAAACCAGATATGGAAAAACCAAGCAAGCGAACTGGCTTTTGCACATCCCAGCAACTTTCAAGCAAATGACAGGCCGCGGCATATAGATCTTTTGTCACATCGGTTGCTCTGATTTGCATCTGCCGCGTGATCACTTTAAAATCGCTGTACTTCAGCGTAATCTGCACGGTGCTTCCTTTTTTCCCTTTGCGCCTCGCATCGGTAGCAACCTCATCTGTCAATGCCAGCATGACTTTACGCGCCTCATCAAGATCCGTCAGATCCAAAGCCAGAGTTGTCGATCGGCCAATCGATTTGACTTCACGGGTTTCATGGGGGATGACCGGCTCATTATCTATTCCATGCGCATGCCGATGCAATTCATAGCCATATTTACCAAATTGCCTGACTAAGAATGTTTCATCCAATCGGGCGAGATCGCCTATTGTGCGAATACCCATACCGCTTAGCCGCATGGCTGTTTTTGTTCCTACGCCATGCAGGGCATCAACCGGGAGCGGCCATATTCGGGATGGAACATCCTCTTGGGTTAATTTTGTGATACCCATCGGCTTTTTTAATTCTGACGCCATTTTGGCAAGAAATTTATTAGGCGCTATGCCTATTGAGCACCAGAGCCCCAACTGATTTTGAATGCCATCCATGATTTTTTGGGCCGCTTCAGTCGGCGAACCATATAAATTCTCACAGCCTGTCATGTCAAGCCAAGCCTCATCGATGCTGTTTTGTTCAAGAAGAGGCGTAAATCCGGATAAAAACCGCATGACTTCCTCTGACTTTTGCTCATAAAAATGATGATCCGGCGGAACGAGGCGCATGTCGGGGCACAACCGGAGCGCCTCATGCAGGGTCATGGCGGTTTGAACACCGTATGCCCTTGCTTTGTAGTTGGCTGATAAAATAATGCCGGCCCGCCGCTTCGGATCGCCTGCTACGGCAGCTGGACAACCGGCCAGATCAGGATGGCGGGTCGTCTCGCAGCTGATAAAAAAAGCATTCATATCAACAAGAAAAATAATACGGTCCATTTGGATTTTAAAAAAGTTGCTTCAATATGGCTGTCAACAGTTCACGCAGTATTGTCAACGCAGTGGCTGTGGCCATACCGCTCGGATCGAGTGAGGGAAACAGTCCATTCAGGTCAAAAGCCACAATTTGAAGGCTGGATATCTGAAAAAGAGCTTCTATCAAATCCTGAAAACTGATGCCGCCGGCCTCCGGGGAAGCCGTACCCGGAAAGATTGACGGATCCAGGACATCCAGATTCAGTGTCAAGTAGACGGGCCAATTGGCCAGATCACGGACAACCGTATTCACCTTTTTCAGGTCGAACCGAAAGCATCGGGTATGATCGTTCATCCAATCGAACTCTTCCCTTTCGCCTGAACGAATACCCATCTGGATGATCCGGCCGTCTCCTGTCAAATCCCAACAGCGCCTCGTCACGGTTGCCCCCGAAAGTTTCTCACCTTTATCTATGTCGTAGGCATTGGCATGCGCGTCCAATTGAAGCAGGTGCAGGTACGGGAAGCGGCGGAAAGCCGCCCGAAAGGCACCCAGGGTAACCAGATTTCCCTCGCTGATCATCACAGGCAGCTTATCGTCCTTTATGATGTTTGTTACATATGCTTCAATGTGATCCAAAACCATCGCCGGGGAACCGGGAGACCATACTAAATCGCCGCCGTCAAAAATGGAAAACTCGGTTAAATCCCGATTTTGATAAGGACTGAACGTCTCCATGCCATGGCTTTTTTCTCGCATAACCCGGCCGGCCTGAGGCGTACCCGGCCACCGACCCTTTGAACGATCAGGCACACTGAAGAGAACAGCCTGTGAAAGATCATAATCGGCATGACATCCCTTGAAAATTAAGTTTTGTTTTCTTTTATTCGGCAAGCGGCGCATCCTCCAACATTTTTTTGACATAGTTCGGCAAAGCGAAGGCGCCACGGTGCAAATCCGTGTTGTAATAACCTGTTTCGATTTTAAGATTGTTCCATTCTTCTGCCCTTAAATTGAATAAGGGATGATAATGGTTGGACGCAAAACCAAAAAGCCAGTGCCCAGACGCGTAGGTTGGGATATGGGCCTGATAAACCTGGCTTATTTGAAAAAACTCAACAATCCCCGTATGAGCCCGTTGCATCGAAAGGGCATCTTCTTCATAAAAAGGACTTTCATGTTGATTGACCATGATCCCATCCACATGCAGCGCTTTGCGGCAATTTTCATAAAAATTGCGTGTAAACAGCCTTTCACCTGGACCAAACGGATCGGTTGAATCGATGATAATCAGATCATATTTGTTTTCGCATTGTCCAACGTATTGATGACCATCCTGATAATGAATGGATAAACGGGGGTCGTTCAGCTTGCCCGCTGTAAAAGGCAGATATTGGCGGCTGACCGCAACCACCTTTTCATCAATTTCTGCCATATCAATCTGTTCGATGGTATCATAACGTGTCAGTTCGCGGACAATGCCCCCGTCTCCGCCGCCAATAACCAGAACAGTCCGTACCTCTGGATGGACCGCCATAGGAACATGAACCATCATTTCATGATAAATGAATTCATCCCTTTCTGTCAGCATCAAATAGCCGTCGATCACTAAAATGCGGCCGAATTCCTTCGAATCAAAGACATCGATACGCTGATAATCACTTTGCCCGCTGAACAATTGCCGATCGACCTGAATGGACATCATAGCGTAAGGTGTGAATTTTTCGGAAAACCAAAGATCCATTCTCTATTCTCCTTTATCCCTTATGGCGTTTTACTGCTGATCTTTCAGCAAACCCTCGTCTACCTGACAGGCCTGCGCAATTTTTTGCAGCTCATCGTATGTTTTTTCATTGACAGGGATTCCTTCTACCCGGATTCGTTTGCTGTTTTCAAACTCCTTTTCCCCATGCGTATAGATGCGTTCGCATCCAACCGCTTTGGCAGAGGCGCGTAATTCCTGTAAATACTGAGAAAATCTGTCTTTTCGCTCTTTTTTTTCTCCAAACAAGCCATAGTTCACGGCGATAAAACAATGAGACAAATCAGCTTTCGCTGAAAGGCTGGACAAGTGATTAGCCGTCGGGCCGCCTGCCATGATGCCGGTCATCAGCTCGCAAATCAGAGCAAGCCCATAACCTTTGTGTCCGCCTAAGGTTTCGCCTACACCTCCAATCGGCAAAATACCGCCGCCTTTTTTCTTGATAATGTGATCCAGAACCAGCGCCGCATCCTGCGTCACAGTGCCATTGGCATCAACGGCCCAGCCAACTGGCAGGCGTTCATTCATTTTGCGATAAATTTCGATTTTACCACGCGGCACAACCGTCGTGGCCGCATCAAACAGAAAAGGAATCGGATCGGCCGGCATCGCCAGAGCGATCGGATTGGTCCCGAGCATAGCCTGACGTCCAAAAGTCGGTACCATAATGGCTTCCGTATTGGTCATGCTGATACCGATCAGATCGTGGTCGCAAGCCATTTTGGCATAGTAACCGGCAATACCGTAATGATTGGAATTTCGAACCGTAACGAGTCCGATTCCAAATTGGTCAGCTTTCCCGATCGCAAGAGACATGGCCTTTATTGAAGTTAACTGGCCCATGGCCTTGTT
>JAGPFK010000083.1 GCA_018056585.1 Clostridia bacterium
GGCAAACAGCTTACCAGATCCTGGCATCGAACATGAAGGGCCAGGTGCTTTGGAACAGCGGCCGGATCCAATCAGCACAGATGACAAAAATACCCTATCCTGGAGACTGTCAGTCACGAGAAAGAGTCATCTGGAAAGTCAAACTCTGGGATGAAGAAGGTCGGGAAGGAAGCTGGTCCGACGAAGCGTTCTTTGAAATGGGGCTTTTATCAAATGAAGATTGGAAGGCAAAATGGATCACCGGAGATTATACGCCGCGTAAAAAACATCGTTATCCGGTTGATTGCTTCAGAAAAAATTATCAAATAGAAAAAGAACTGGAAAAGGCACGGCTTTTTATCACGGCTTGCGGGCTTTATGAAGCGCAGATAAATGGCCAACGAGTGGGCCAGTTCGTTCTTGCACCCGGCATCACGGATTACCGGAAACGCATTCAATATCAAACATATGACGTATCAGAGCAAATCAGGCAAGGAGATAACACCCTGGCGATTCAGGTCGCAGACGGTTGGTATAGAGGAAGCGTGGGCGCGTGGGGAAGAACCAACCAATACGGATCACAGACCAAACTGCTGGCTCAGTTAGAACTGACCTATAGAGACGGGACCAGAGAGATGATATGCAGTGATGGCAGTTGGGAATGGTCAAATGACGGGCCTATTTTGTTTGCCGATCAAAAAGATGGTGAAAAAATTGACGCAAACAGAAAGCCTTCGTATAGGTGGAAAGCCAGAGAAACGACGCATGCCGGCATTCTGAGTGCTTCTAACAATGTAGCCGTCGTTGAAAAGGAACGATTCTCTCCCCAGACTGTTTTTTCTTATGGGAATAAGACATTGCTGAACTTCGGGCAAAATCTGGCCGGTATCATTGAATTTATAGTGACCGCCAAAAAGGGGCAAAAATTGACCTTGCGTTTGGGCGAAATGACAGATAACAACGGCGAGCTTACCCTGAAAAATATCCAGTGCCGCAATTGGAAAAAAGCAACACCGCTGCAAACGGTTGAATATATCTGTCACGAAGGTGAAAACCACTACAAAACAAAATTCGCAATTTTTGGATTTCAATTTGTTGAAATAGAGACGGATGTTGAAATTGACCCTCAAAATTTCACGGCCATTGCTATTTACTCGGATATGGAACAAACTGGTTTTTTCAGCTGTTCTGACCCCCTTTTGAACAAATTTTATGAAAACACCGTCTGGTCAGCTAAAAGCAATTCGGCAGACCTCCCCACAGACTGTCCGACCCGGGAACGACACGGGTGGGCTGGTGATGCACAAGTCTTTTTTGAAACGGCTGCTTACTTGTTTGATTACGCAACATTTTCCAAAAAATATGTACAAGATCTTTACGACTGGCAGCGCAAGGATGGATGCTTGCCGCAGATAGCGCCGCCTGGCGGCGTGGACTTTTATATGAACGGTCTCAATGGATCGGTGGGCTGGGCGGATGCCGGTGTCCTGATTCCCTATCGTTGGTGGAAGCAGTATGGCGACGACATGATCTTACAACAATATTATGACGGCATGGCTCGCTATGCCAGGTTTATGATGAATCGCTGCGGGAAACGGCAACTGATAGCCAAGCCCTTGAAATTAAAAGGGGAGACGAAAAAATATGCTGTAAACTGCGGTCAATCTTATGGAGAATGGGCTGAGCCGGCGGATGTTTTTCCTAATAAATGGACTCAAATGGTGTTCCCTCATCCGGAAGAATCGACGGCATACACTTGTTATGTGATGACCTGCATGGAAGAGATCGCACAGACGCTTGGCAAAACGGAAGATGCAAAACTCTACCGCCGATATGCAGAAGGCACGCGAAAGGCCTACCAAGCGATACGTCAGCTGCCTGAATTTTCGCTGGATACCGATCGTCAAGCCCGCCTTGTCCGACCATTGGCTTTTGGGCTGTTGGATAAAGAACAGACCGAATTCGCAAAAAAACGTCTTTTGACGGCTATGGCGCATTATGATTGGCGTGTGGGAACAGGTTTTTTGTCCACTCCTTTTATATTAGGCGTACTATCGGAAATAAGCATTCAATATGCTTACCGCTTGCTGGAAAATGAAAAAATGCCCGGTTGGTTGTTTATGCCCAAAAACGGCGCAACGACTGTATGGGAACACTGGGAAGGGCCGATAGATCCCCGAAAACCAGATGGAACTGGTGTGGGTTCGCTGAACCATGACGCCAAAGGCTCCTGTGTGGCCTGGCTTTTTAGAACCATGTGCGGTATACGCGTAGCTGGAGAAAACCATTTTGAAATTGCGCCGCGGCCAGGTGGTCGTTTTTCGTATGCACGGGCAGAGTACAACAGTGTTTACGGGAAAGTGCTGAGTCAATGGGAACGCGTCAAAAATAAAATAATATTCACAATTCATGTGCCCCCGAACACAACGGCTGAAATCAGGCTTCCGGGAGATTCCTTAGCAATCATGGAATCTGGCGAGTATGTTTTTGAAAAACAAGTATGAATCCTAAATACGATGAATTGAGAAGAGGAAGATGGCTATGAAAGGAAATGAAAAGAAACCGTACCCATTAAACGCCAAGAATATGTTTGGTCTGTCCACCATGCGATGGACGGTGATCGCCGGCAGTTCATTGATGACTTCGGCCTTTATGCTATATCTGACTGATTATGCCGGACTGGCCAATGCGGCCGGTGTGGCAACAGTCCTTCTTTTGTTTGGCAGGATTCTGGATGCGGTCGATGATCCGCTGCAAGGCTACATCATGGACAACGCAAAGAAGACCCGCATCGGCAAGTTCAAGCCTTTCATGCTGGGCGGTATTGTTCTGACCGCCTTATCCCTCATCATGTTGTTCAACATGCCTGAGAACATATCCGAATGGCTCAAAATTGCCTACTTATTTGTGGGGTATATTCTGTATGAGATTGGTTTCTCCTTTCAACCGGACACGGCTATTAAAATCAGCATGACGGATGATCCGAATATCCGAGAAAAACTTTTGATCACACCTCGCGTGGTTGAACAGTTCGTCGCGATCCCCTTTTCTTTTTTCATTTCGGCCGCATTGGCTGTCAGCAATCTGTTTGACAATAATTATCGCAAAGGATTCGGAGTCACGGCAATCCTTTATGTTTTACCGATTGCGGTCATCGCCTTCATTGGTGCTTGCCTGGTTCAAGAGGGACCCTATGTTACGGAAAATCCACAACGTCTGAAAATAAAAGATGTCTTGATGATGTTGAAAAACAATAAACCCCTTTGGATCAGCCAGCTTGCCGGATTTATAGGAGGCTGTGTTTTTACTTTCGTGATCGCGGCTGTTACTTATTACATCAAGTGGGCTTATGGGCCCGAAAATTTCGGCATGAATTCAGCAATATGGGGTGCCGTGATTTTATTGGGGATCGTCCTTGGCACCTTATTTGCTTCGCCGATCCTGAAAAGAACCATTCCGGTCGAGGCTTCAATCATTTGCAATATAGGACAGGTCGTTCCTTTGGCTGTCATCTTCGTTTTGCATTTGATCGGCGGTCCCGTCAACCGGATCTTATTTTTTGGCCTTCTGTTTGTTTCAATGATTTTTTCCGGTATGAGCTACATACCCGGTTCATTGATCAATATGGAGTGCATGGATTACGTCAGATGGCAGCAGAAGACCGGTATGGAAGCCATCGTTCAGGCAATCGGAAACTTTATCACCAAAGCGCAAACGGCTCTTGCGGGTCTTGCTACAGGAGCCGTGTTGGTTATAATCAACTATGATGCGTCGCTTTATGAATCCGAAGCATTTATCGAAGCAGGCGGCACCATTCCGCCCTCCTTGCTGACAGGCTTGACTTTTGTTTTTTGTGCTATTCCTGTCTTTTTAGGTCTGACCGCCGCTCTGATCCTAAAAGCTTATCCAATCAAAGGAGCATTGCGGGATCAAATGTATCGTGAATTACATGTACGATGAAATGCAAAAAGATGGCCGATCGTTCGCATGACCGTGCTCTCAAACTGAAGAAAGTAAAACGGCTGTGATCCTGCCTGATGAGATGACCACACAGGCAGTAGCAAAACATCACTTATATCGCTGAAAAACAGACAGGAGAATATCCATGAGCAAGACTAAAACGGAGCAAATGAAACTGAAAGAAAAAATCGCCTTATGCTCCGGTTCTGATTTCTGGCACACCAAGGCGATGCTGCAGCATGGCCTTCCCGCCATGATGATGTGCGACGGTCCTCACGGCCTACGCAAGCAGGAGGACGCCACAGATAGGCTGGGCGTGAATCAGTCGGTTCCAGCTACCTGTTTCCCCGCGGCAGTGTCTACCGCTTGCAGCTTTGACGAAGATCTGATAAGCGAGATCGGACAGGCAATTGCAGAGGAGGCCGCTGCAAACGGTGTAGGGCTTCTGCTGGGGCCTTCTGCGAATATCAAACGCAACCCTCTGTGCGGGCGCAACTTTGAGTACATTTCTGAAGATCCGCATCTAAGCGGCAAACTGGCAGCGGCTTACATCCGTGGTGCGGAGTCTACCGGCGTCTGCACCAGTCTCAAGCACTTTGCCTTCAACTCTCAAGAGTACAAGCGTTTTTCCTCGGACAGTGTTCTTGACGAGCGCACCGCGAGGGAGTTGTATCTGGCTGGGTTTGAAATGGCGGTCAAAAAAGGTCATCCATCAACAGTCATGTGCGCCTACAACAAATTCAACGGCGAGCACTGCTCGGACAGCAGGCTGCTTCTGACGGACATCCTGCGCACGGAGTGGGGCTTCGACGGCGCTGTTGTGACTGACTGGGGCGCCATGAACGACCGTATTCGTGCCTTCCAGGCAGGCTGCGACCTGTCCATGCCTGGCGGTTCCGCCTACATGGAAGCGGAAGCGATGCAGGCGGTGGCAAACGGAATTCTTGACGCTGCGGATGTTGATCGCTCCGCACAGCGGGTGTGTCGTCTAGTAGAAAAGGGAATCAAAGCCATCGAGAACGCCCGCCCTGCCGATATGGCGGCCCACTACCAGCTGGCAAGAAAAGCTGCAACGGAGAGTGCCGTGCTGCTGAAAAACGATGATGGCATTTTGCCTGCCTTTGAGCTGGAGGCAGCTTTCATAGGTCATATGGCAAAGGAGCTTCACTATCAGGGTGCGGGCAGCAGCTATGTCAATCCCTGGAAATTGACAAACGCCACCGAAGCCTGTCCGGAAATTCCCTTCGCGGAAGGCTGCAATGCAGACGGCGAGACTGACGAGGCGTTGTTGCATGAAGCGGCTGAAACAGCGAGAAAGGCTAAAGTTGCGATCGTCTTTGCCGGTTTAACAGACAAGTATGAATCCGAAGGCTTCGACCGGGAAAGCATGTCTATGCCGGACGGGTACAACCGCCTCATCGAAACGGTGGCTGCAGTAAATCCAAACACGGTCGTGGTGCTGCTCTGCGGCAGCGTGGTGGAGCTTCCCTGGGCGGATAAGGTGAAGGCAATCCTATATATGGGCCTGCCCGGTGAGGCGGGCGGAGACGCCATTGCTGATCTGCTCTTTGGCAGGGCCATCCCCTGTGGCAAGCTGGCGGAAAGCTGGCCTTACCGCTATGAAGACTGTGTCAGTGCTTCCTATTATGCCCATGGGAAAAAAGACGCTCACTATCGTGAAGGACTGTATGTTGGTTACCGCTACTATGCTTCTGCGGGTGTACCTGTGCGCTATCCCTTCGGCCATGGTCTGTCCTATACACACTTTATCTACTCAAATCTGAAGATCGATGGTGATACCGTGACTTGTAAAGTGACCAATGCAGGAAATGTGACGGCGAAAGAGGTTGCACAGCTATATATTCAGCCTCCGAAAGGTCCGTTTTACCGGCCGGTGCGGGAATTGAAAAGCTTTCGAAAGATCGAGCTGGCTCCAGGCGAGAGCCGGTCTGTTTCTTTTGAACTGGACGACCGCAGTTTCGCCGTTTGGAACAGCGCCTGGATCATTCCAGGCGGTAGTTATACAATCCTTGTGGGCAGCAGCAGTGAGGATCTGCCTTTGAGCGGAGAAATCATGAAGCCGGAGAATCAGCTGGAAACGCCGGATGTTCCCTCTTGGTACTTTACCCTCGAAGGAACGCCCTCCCATGCTGATTTTGAAATGCTGGCAGGCCATTCTGTCATCGAAAAGCCTCTGAAAAAAGGTGAATTCACGATGAATAACACCGTCATGGAGATGAAGGACTACTCTCTCGTCATGAAGATTATGTTCAAGGCTATGGAATACACCATCGCCAAGGGATTAGATGGTAAAAAGAGCTACTCCGACCCCACCTTTCGCATGATGATGAACTCCGCCGCGGATGCCTCCTTAAGCAGCATAAAAATCAACGGCGGCATGAAAAACTATGTGCTGGAAGGCATGCTGGAGATGGCAAATGGCCGGTTTTTTAAGGGAATCTGCACAATGTTTAAAAGAGCAAAATAGGGTGAGTTGTAAAGCAAAGTGAAACAAAAGGTTCCAACCTCATGCTGTATCCTTAATCGTAGAAACATCCGAAGGAGGATCAGAGTGGGACACAAGAATCAGACCAAGAAACGAGAGACTGGATCGCATCTGAGCGATATGGATCGTCAAAAGCTGGAATGGCTCATCAGGGATGACGACAAAAGTTATTGGCAGAATCGTTGGGCGTGAGCCGCTCAAAGATCAGCAGAGAGCTGAGGCGAGGAACGGTCAAGCAGGACACCGGCCGATCGGATACAGGTGTTGCACTTCAGCTTGCAATTCGGGGGAAAAAGTATGAAGGCTGTCTTGCTTTTCTGATCATCATATGTTAAGATTTCATCTGCGTGTTTTGCAGCAGTTGCA
>JAGPFK010000084.1 GCA_018056585.1 Clostridia bacterium
CTACTTGAGTTTGAGCAGCACGCGTTACAGGCAGCAGGATAACGACCCGTTCGTCGGCCAGCTGCATGCTATCTTTATCCCCACTGACAATCATAACGGGCATTTCCCGGGACCCCATCCGTGATAAGGTTCCAATCAGATCATCGGCCTCAAATCCCGGCTTTTCGATGCACTTGACACCCATGGCTTCCAAAAGTTCTTTAAGCAGCGGTATTTGAATGGCCAGTTCATCGGGCGTGGGTTTTCTGGTGCCCTTGTATGCATCAAACAATTGATGACGAAAGGTTTCTTCCTTGCAATCGAAGGCAACGGCTACGTGAGTCGGCTTTTGTTCTTCAATCAGTTTCAAGTAAATGTTCAAGAACGTAAACAAAGCGCCTGTGGGTGTGCCATCAGGTGCTGTCAGATTCTGCCGGCCATAAAGGCCATAAAAAGCACGATTGATTAAGCTATTGCCATCAATAATTAAAAATTTTTCTTCAGACAAATCATCACGCCCCAATCAGAATTAAGATCCAGGTTAAGTCGTCATCGATCGGTTCGCAAAAAACGCGGTCAAACAAGCCGGGTTCGACGCTTTCCAACCGACTCAATAACTCGACACTCCTGATTATCTCAATCTTGATTGGGTTCTGGCAAGTCTTCAATGCGGAACGCAGTTGTTTTTCGTTCTTTTCAGCATTTTCGGGATCATATGCAGCCAGAATAATGGCCTGGCTTTTATCTTTCACATTTGTGATGATACGCAGTTTTTCAGCTTCATTCAAAACGTCAAGCAAAATCTGACCTGTTGTGTTCAGCTGCCGATTGGAAGAAAGAAAATAATTTGAGGCTGTCATGTCCTGTGATTTTGTTTCATTGACGGATTCATCCGATTCGTTTGCAGGCATCGTCTCGCTTTTTCTATTCGTCTCAAAAAAACAGCTCATGGCGTCTATATCCGCCAGCGACCCTTTATAAACAGACCAGGCATATAAAACAGTGGTTTGCTCATTTAATATCTCTTGAGTGAGGCCAGCCTGACTCGTGACCGATGATTTCTCCTGATCGGCGATCTCGTTCCCTGCACTTTGACTGCCCTTTTGTTCCTGCCATCTGGTGAATAAGGCAGGTAATATCCAAATCACAAGCAAAATGGCTGCCGCAAAACTGGCCGCCTGGAGCCAATAACTGCGGCGCCTGATTTCACCTTTTTGATTTTTACTTTCAGACAGATCGCTCGACATAGCTTCCTGAATCTGCTGTTTGATTCGGAGTAGAGTCTGTTCGTCTGCCACCGCATCCGGATTTTCACTCAGGCCGCTTTCTTCTATCAAAGAAAGCCATTTTTCTTGCATCTTGATTTTTTCCTGACAGGATCTGCATTCCTTCAGATGCGTTTCTACCGCCATCCGCTCTTCATCCTTCAGGTTATGATCAAGGTAATCGACCAGAAGCGATACATCCATATGACATTTTTTCGCCATGGTGCTACCTCCTGTTTCTCATCATTCATCTGTTAGACGCCGGTTTAGTCTTTTTTGTTCCGCTCAGATTTTTCTCTCTTTTGCTGATACGTTCCATAAGCTGCTGACGGGCACGGGAAAGACGGGATTTGACCGTTCCTTCGGACAAATGCAATAAATCAGCAAGCTCACGATAACTGAGCCCTTCGAGATCGCGCAAAATAATGATCTCACGCATGGGCGGAGGTAACGACAAGATCTCTTCGCGAATCATCTGGCGAACTTCTCTTTTTTCGGCCTGTTCATCCGGTAACGGTGCATGGTCGGCATATTGCGGCGTGATCTGGCCTTCTTCGGTCTTGATTTCCTCATGAATGGATATCGTTCGGGAACGGGCCGATTTACGCCGATAGTCCAGGCATGTGTTTACAGCAATCCGATACAGCCAGGTATAAAATGACGCAAGATAATTATAACTGCCAATAGACCGATAAGCTTTGATGAAGGTTTCCTGAACGCAATCTTCAGCATCCTGCCTGTTTCCCACATGGTTGTAACAAACACTGTAGAGGCGGCCGGCATACTGCGTCACCAATTCAGAAAACGCTTCGGGATCGCCCGCTTGCGCTCTTTCAACAAAAGAGCGCTCCAAATTTTGCCGTTTTTGATTTTGGTTTTCAGTCACGGTACCCCTTCTGACCCAAAGGTCTTTAAATCAGATTTTGATTTTACGAGCC
The DNA here is from genome assembly GCA_018056585.1 of Clostridia bacterium. Taxonomy (GTDB): domain Bacteria; phylum Bacillota; class Clostridia; order Saccharofermentanales; family UBA5734; genus JAAYBY01. The sequence continues at coordinate 2,183 of JAGPFK010000084.1, forward strand.
AGCGGTGCAATCGCAAGACCGGTGGCAATGCCGGCCAATCCTTGTAAAGTATTAAAAATCAATGATCCCGATGCGGCTGCAAGACCATACATGATGATTTCGGCAACAAAATAGCCGCCAACCATGATGGCTTCGCAAACAGCGAATAAGAGCAATTGCCATCCCCACTTTAAGTCCGGCTTTTTTGAGAAGACGGTCCCGGAAATAAAGCCCATAAGGCCTTTGATGATCAGCGTCGGTATCATGTAATGGGGGAATCCGGCTAAAAGATCGGCCAGGACAGAACCGATAGCGGCACAGATGGCCGCAAAAGGCCCTAAAACAATGGATGTTGCAAAGATAGCGCCGTCACCAAAATTAACATAGCCATAACCACCCGGGATTGGAAATTTGATGATGTACGTTGAAAGCAGAATAACCGCTGATAAAATGCCACCGTAAGTTATGGCTCTGATTTTACTTTTCACGCTTGTTGCTCCTTCATTCTGCAAATAATTGCCCCCATTATATAACAAATGACGCGGCCTGAACAGCCGCTTTCATCTCCCTTTACCCAAAAAGACATCCATTGCAAATTTGATTTTTTCACTGTATAGTTGTTCTGGGCTACCTGTACAGCAGATGAAAAATGAGATGAAGCAATCAGCCCGCCTTGAATTCATCTCAAAAAGGGGTTTTTGCGGTCCATGGTTTTTTCCAGTTTGGTTTTCCTCTACGCTTTTTTGCCGGCCTGCTTGTTATGCTATATGGCTGCCGGAAGCATGCGGGCCCGAAATCTTGTTTTGCTTGGCTTTTCACTTTTTTTCTATGCCTGGGGCGAACCCGTCTATGTTCTTTTGATGATCGCCACCGGCTTGTTCATTTATTATATTGGTCTTCAGATTGAACGTTATCGAAATACAAAACGCGCTCAGTTTTTCCTGACCGTCGGTGTCGTTGCGGCGCTTTCATCATTGGCTATTTTCAAGTATCTGGGATTTTTTGTAGAAAACGTCAATGCTCTGACCGGCCTTCAATTGCCTGTCCCCGCGCTCACACTGCCCATTGGCATCTCCTTTTATACCTTTCAGATTCTCACCTATGCCATTGACTTGTATCGCGGGAATACAAAGGTTCAACGTTCACCGGCAAATTTCTTGCTTTATGTATCTCTTTTTCCGCAATTGATCGCTGGCCCGATTGTTCGTTATGAAGATGTCGCCGAGCAAATCGATCATCGAACTCTCACCTGGAGTGGATTTTCATACGGTTTGAGCCGTTTCATGATTGGGCTTGGAAAAAAAGTTCTGATAGCCAACTATGCAGGACAGCTTGTCGCAAACACACTCGAGGCCGGTTTGTCTTCGATCAGCGTTCTTGAGGCCTGGATCGGTATTCTGGCCTTCTCTCTTCAGATTTATTTTGATTTTTCGGGTTATTCCGATATGGCCATCGGCCTTGGCCACATCTTTGGTTTTAAGTTCAAAGAAAATTTCGATTACCCCTACATTTCCACTTCCATCACCGAATTCTGGCGTCGCTGGCATATTTCACTCAGCAGTTTTTTTAGAGATTATGTCTACATCCCATTGGGGGGCAATCGGCATCACCAAATACGAAATATGCTGATTGTTTGGGCTCTGACCGGACTCTGGCATGGAGCCAGTTGGAATTTTGTCATCTGGGGTTTATATTTCTTTTGTCTTCTTTTCATTGAAAAAAAGTTTCTTCTGCAAGCCTTAAAAAAAGGACCGGCTGTTTTCGGGCATATCTACACGTTGTTTGCCGTCTTGTTAGGCTGGGTCTTCTTCTATTTTACCGACGCGGGCAGCATCTTCCATATGTTGAGACTTATGTTTGGGTTTTCCGGCCAATCCGCTGTGAATATTCAGGGGCTGCTGCTTTTACGAGAAAACATCTTATTTTTTGCGATCGCTTGTTTTGCGGCAACCCCGTTTGCTGCGCAATGGAGCCGCAAACTCATTGAACGGTATAGACGTTTTGAAAGGCATACCGCTCTGACGACTGCCGTTGTCTGCATGAATGTCTTGTTATTGTTTTTATGCACAGCGGCTCTCGTTGGTTCAACCTACAATCCATTTTTGTATTTTCGCTTTTAGGGGGTTATTGTGTGAAAAAAGATCATATTGTCTTGATTGCCTTTATCCTGATCCCTCTATATCTGCTTTCTGTGATCAGTTTCTTGAGACCCGTACAGGCCGTATCCGAAGATGAAAACAGAACGTTGAAACAAATGCCGGAGTTTAGCTGGCACGCGTTGGCAAGCGGAGAGTTTACCCGTTCATTCGAAGATTTCTATGCTGATCAGTTTCCTTTTCGTCAATTTTTTATCAATACCAATAAAAAAGTGATGGACCTCCTGAAAAAGCCTTTCGCCGGTGAAGCGGAACTCATCAAAAAACCTGACGGTGAAATCGATTTGGGGGAAGGTGAAAAGCTGGAACCGGATCCGGATGATAAGGTGGTTTTTCCGACAGCCACGCCAACTCAAAGCAGCGAGACCACGCCCAGGCCAACTGCTCAGCCGACAAAACAGCCAACACCGACAAAATGTCCAGCCCCGTCCCCGACACCAACCGCAACCCCTGAACCGACATCTCCGCAAGTAACAGGGGCTGTGGAAAAGGTTTCCGGCGTGATTATTGTCAACGGCCGTGCCATGGAATTGTTCTATTTTAGTGAGAGCCGCAGCGAGCGCTATGTCAAGCTGGTCAATCAATTGCAGGAAAAACTGCCGGACGTTCAGGTTTACAGCCTTGTCGCACCGACTTCTGTTGAGTTTTATTCTCCTGAAAAATATCACAGTTTATCCAGCTCACAGCATGACGCCATTTCCAACATTTACAGCCGGCTGGATCCCGCGGTTCGCACGGTTGATGCCTACGGCGAATTGATCGCTTATTGCCAGGATTATATCTACTTCAGGACCGATCATCACTGGACAGCTCGGGGCGCATGGTGCGCTTACAAAGCTTTTTCAAAAGAAGCGGGCTTTACTCCGTATGATTTAAAGACGTTTAAAAGCGGTGTGGTGCCAGGTGATTTTCTTGGCAGCCTTTATCGCTATACAAAAAGCGATAAACTGAAAGAAAACCCGGATTACGTTGAATATTTCCTGCCATTGGTTGAAAGCGAAGGAATCGCCTTTGATTCGACAAAAATGAATGAGGGCTATAAGATCAAGGCTGTTAGCACCACAGTGAACAGTTCAAATAAATATCTTGCCTTTATCCAGGGGGATAACCCAATGGTTCGCCTGACGACCAGCCTCAAAAACGGCAAAAAGATTGTCGTGCTCAAAGAATCATTTGGCAACGCCCTGGTTCCCTTTTTACTCAACCACTATGAGGAAGTCTATGTCATCGATCCGCGCAGTCTAAAAGCAGATCTCCCTCAATTTGTAAAACAAAATGGCATTCAAGAAATCCTGATTGTTAACTACGCGTTTGCCATAACCAATGAAAAGTGGCTCGATGGATTTGAAGCCATGATCAAATAAGGGCAAAATCACGTCAGCAACTGAACAAAGCGTGCCTTCAGGCACGCTTTGCTTTTCTGTAATGGATGTCTTTCTTCAGCTCGGTGGTTATTTTTCTGCCCCAAAGAGGTTCAGCCGGAAGAGCATGGATTCATCATCCGGATCGTCGCAAATGATCTTGGCTTCCACAATCCGGCCCCCTTCAATCAGGTTGACAAGGCCTGCCAACTGGCTCAACTTACTCTTTAGGTTAAAGCGATCGTTTTCATCGGTTACAAGATAGACATTCCCTTTGCAATCATCGAGTGCTTTGATAAAAGCTTTGACGTCAATATCATGCATGCTAAATGATCTTGCCATGTGATAACCTCCTTTATGACTCAAAATTCAATACTTTAGATCATCTAAAGCCTTTTTTTACTGCTTTATCTCTCCCTCCATTATACAGGATTCATGAATAGATGCAACCATTTTTAAGGCGTCAATATGTGAATTTTTACAAAATTATTGATTAATATTTGTGTAATATAACAAGGAAACCGAATCACTTGACTTCAAATGAATTTTTGGTAAACTGATACAGGCACGCCGCTGTGGCTCAGAGGCAGAGCAGCTCACTCGTAATGAGCAGGTCGTGAGTTCGACTCTCACCAGCGGCTCCAAAAGACCGGTCAAAAACGGTCTTTTTTAATGAGAAGCCAAACTGTCAGAGATCAGGCTTTCTGCCGCGCAAACGGCCTCATAACGGATTTTTTCTTCATCCAGCGTTTTCAATGCTTGTCTTTTCATCAGCCAACGGCCCGCCACCATCACGGATTCAACGTCAAAGCTGGACGCACTGTAAACCATGGCCGATACCGGGTTCCCCAAGGGTGTCATTTCCGGCCCGTCCGTACGGACAATCTGCAGATCTGCCTGCCATCCAGCTTCGATTCTGCCGCAATCAGAAAATCCAAGTGCTCGCATGCCGTCTACCGTAACCATTTTCAGCACAATATCAGCCGGCAGGCGTGACGCGTCATAGCTCGTCCCCTTGGCAAGGAAGGAAGCCAACCGCATATCCCGATACAGGTCCAGATTATTGTTGCTGGCCGGACCGTCTGTGCCCAGA
>JAGPFK010000085.1 GCA_018056585.1 Clostridia bacterium
AAAGACGGATTGGGTCATGGGGGCTTATCTGGGTATAACCACGGGGACAGGGGATTGCTTTAACTATTTTGCGACAGCCAAGGCGTTTTTGACGCGGGCAGGCTTTGAAACCATTCCCATTGAAAGAGTCAAAGACGCCAACACACGCCATTACTGGAACCTCGTCAAGTATAACGGCGCCTGGTACCATTTTGATCCGTTGCCTTACCTTGCCAAATACCACTTTGTCTGCCTGTTGCGCACGGATGACGAAGTAGCGGCTTATTCAAAGGAAAATCCGCGATTTTATGAATTTAATCGTGATGGCATTCCGGAGACGCCAAAAGAACCATTGAATATAGAAAGAAAGATCATCTATGGCTGATCATCAAAACAACAGCTATTACCATCGCCTTGGGATTATCGGCGGGCTGGGCCCCATGGCAACCGCTTATTTTCTTCAGAGAATCGCAGAAATGACCGATGCAAAGCGTGATCAGGATCATCTTGAGCTTATTCTTTACAGTGTGCCATCAATCCCGGACCGGACAGCTTATATTCTGAATCCGGAATCAGAAAACCCTCTGCCGCCTCTGATTGAGATCGGACAGCGCCTGGCCGGTCAGAACGTGGACTGCATTGCCATCCCCTGCGTCACGGCACATTATTTTTATGATGTGCTCGCTTCATCTGTTCCCTGCCCGATCATTCATGCCATACAGGAAACGGCTGGCTGTCTGGCGCAAACCGGAATCCAAAAAGCCGGGATAGCAGCGACAGACGGAACATTAGCCAGCCATTTATTCCAGAATGAAATGGAAAAGAAAGGGATCCATGTTCTGATGCCGCATCCCGATACGCAAAGAGGCGTTATGGATCTTGTCTATAACGATTTTAAGGCTGGTCATGCACCTCATATGGATTTGTTTGAAGCCATGTCAGATGATTTGAAAAAGCAGGGTGCCGAGGTTATTGTTTTAGGCTGCACGGAGTTGTCACTCATTAAAAGAGACCAAAAGCTGGAAGCCGGTTTTCTCGATGTGATCGATATTCTGGCTCGGTCAGCCATTCTTTCGTGTGGTGGACCGCTTAACCCTCAGTACTCGAATCTCATCACCTGAACGGAGGGCAATGGAGATGCAATATCATGTGCTCGAATACTTGGAGCAAACGGTAAATCGCGTACCGGACAAGACTGCGTACAGCGACGGAAAGGACGCTTTGACTTTTCGTGAAGTTTACGATGAAAGCAGGGCAATTGGCACTTATCTTTCACAGGAAGGCCTGTATCACGAACCCGTTGTCGTTTTTATGAGCAAACACCCGAAAACAATCGCCGCTTTCCTGGGTGTCATATACAGTGGCTGTTATTACGTGCCGATCGATGATGAAATGCCATTATTTCGCATTGAATTAATTTTTGAAAATTTAAATCCCAAAGCCGTCATCTGCGATGAGGCATCCGTTTCTTCACTTCTGAAGCTGGGGTATGCGGGTCAGGTCTATCGTTATGATGCCATCAACCGGACCCCTGAAGATTCGGCTTTACTCGATCAGATCCGGGACCGGCAGATTGATACAGATCCCATCTATGTTGTTTTTACGTCCGGCTCAACCGGTGTTCCAAAAGGAGTTGTGGCCTGTCACCGCTCGGTCCTGGATTATATTGAAGCGCTGTCCTCCGTTCTCGGATTGGATGAACAGACTGTCTTCGGCATGCAGGTTCCTTTGTATTTTGATGCTTGCCTGAAGGAGATCTTTCCGACTTTGAAATTCGGGGCAACCACCTATCTGATTCCAAAGAATCTGTTCATGTTTCCGGTCCGTCTGGTGTCCTATCTGAATACTTATGAGATCAACACGCTGTGCTGGGTTGTTTCAGCTTTGACGATGATTTCAGCTTTTGGCACTTTTGATAAAGTGGTTCCGAAATATCTTCGGACCGTTGCTTTTGGCAGTGAAGTGATGCCGATCCGCCAGCTGAACCGTTGGCGGAAAGCACTGCCTGAAGCAAGGTTTATCAATCTTTACGGGCCGACGGAGGCAACCGGCATGAGTTGCTACTATGAGGTGGGCCGTGATTTTGAGGAAGGGGATATCATCCCTATTGGCAAACCATTTCGCAATACCGACCTTTTTTTGCTTGATGAAAACAACCGCGTGCCGAAACGCGGCGAAACAGGCGAGATCTGCATTCGAGGAACTGCTCTGACCATGGGTTATTACCGTTCGTTTGATAAGACAGCCGAGGTATTTGTTCAAAATCCATTAAATGACGCTTATCCCGAGCTGATTTACCGCACGGGTGATATCGGCTGCTACAACGAACGGGGAGAATTGCTGTTTATCTCACGAAAAGATCATCAGATCAAGCACATGGGCCATCGCATTGAGTTAGGCGAGATTGAGGCCAATGTCAACCGCATTGATGGCGTCAACATGGCCTGCTGCGTTTATGATCAAGACAGCAAGCGGATTTTCCTGTATTATGTAGGTGATCTGACCCCCGGAGAGCTGATGTCTGCTTTACGTGATAGGCTGCCTCGCTACATGCTGCCCAACGCGATTGAACAGCTTGAGCTGATGCCGCTGACGACCAATGCAAAAATAGACCGGGTTGCACTCAGAGAAAAAATCGGACAAAAGGGGAAATAGCATGGATAGCCTCATTGAGATCTTAAGCAGTTTACATCCGGACATTGATTTTACCACCGCGACTGGCCTGATCGAGGATGGCATTCTTGATTCATTCGACATCATTACTCTGGTTGCTGAAATAGATGATGTGTTCGATGTTCAAATTCCGGCTGAAGAGCTGGTTCCGGAAAATTTCAATACAGCTCAGGATTTGTACAACCTTATCAAGCGGCTGGAAGACGACTGAAAAGGGGAAAACTCGTGCTGTTTACATCGTACGAATTTATCGCATTTATAGTCATTCTTTTTATTGTCTATTACCTCATTCCGCGTAGGTTTCAGTGGATGCTTCTTTTATGCGCCAGTTATCTGTTCTATTTTCTGGCCGGGCCCAGTTACTTGATTTACATCGCCGCAACGACGTTTTCAACTTTTCTATCCGCTCGTTTCATCGATTCATTGCGGCAACAGCAGAACACCTATCTGGCAGAAAACAAAGAAGCTCTGGACAAAGAAACGAAAAAAGCGTTTAAAGCCGGCATCAAGGCAAAACAGCGGCGATGGCTGACCGCTTGTTTGCTTTTGAATTTCGGCATATTGGCTGTTTTAAAGTACACGAATTTTGCAATCGCCAACTTGAATTCCTTTCTTCACGCGTTTGGCAGTCATCAACAGCTTCCCTTTGCCAATTTGATTCTGCCCATGGGTATTTCATTTTATACCTTTCAAGCCATGGGCTATCTGATTGATGTGTACTGGGGGAAACATCCGGCTGAAAAAAATGTGTTTAAACTGGCTTTATTTGTTTCCTTTTTTCCTCAGCTTGTTCAAGGTCCAATCAGTCGTTTTGAGGATCTGTCAAAAACGCTTTATGAAGCGCATACCTTTGATTGGAAAAACATCAGTTTTGGCGTTCAGCGCATTCTCTGGGGTTATTTTAAAAAATTGGTGATTGCCGACCGCATTCTGGTGGCGGTGAACACGATTATTGGTGCTCCAAACGAATACCAAGGCGTTTTTGTGTTGATCGGCATGCTGTATTACGCGCTTCAGCTATATGCGGATTTTACCGGTGGCATTGATATCACGATCGGCATAGCTGAGGTTCTGGGCGTCCGGGTTAAAGAGAATTTTAATGCGCCGTTTAAAGCGAAATCGATTGCTGACTACTGGCGTCGTTGGCATATTTCAATGGGGACCTGGTTCAGAGATTACCTGTTTTATCCGTTGTCCGTATCGAGGCCCATGCTGAATTTCTCCCGTAAATCACGCAGGAAATTTGGAGAATCACTCGGGCGCCGGATACCCGTGTACTGCACCACACTTATTGTTTGGCTGGCTACCGGTATCTGGCACGGGAGCAGCTGGAACTTTATTATCTGGGGCTTAACAAATGGCATTGTGATCATTCTTTCACAGGAATGCGAACCCTTATATGCCCGCTTCCATCAGCGCTTCAATTTAAAAGGAAAACCGCTGTACTCTGCTTTTGAAGTTGTTCGGACTTTTCTATTAATGAGTACAATCCGCATGTTTGATTGTTATCGGGATGTGCCTACCACGTTCAGGATGTTCGGTTCTATGTTTACAACCCGCAATTATTCTTTGCTCTTTGATGCAAATGCGATGAAACTGGGCTTATCTGGTCCTGATTACCTGATCCTGGCTGTTGCGACGGCCTTGTTGATCATAAGCAGCATTGGCCGTAAAGAGGGAAGCATGCGCGAACGCCTGGAAACCGTGCCGCCGCGCTATAGATATGCTGCGATCTATCTGATCAGTGTCACCATTTTGTTGTTTGGCGCTTATGGGGTTGGGTATGATGCCAGTCAGTTTATTTATAATCAATTTTAATGGTTTGAATTTACTGGAGGTGTTGACCGAATTACCATGATTAAATTAAAAAGACTGAAAATAATGCTTGTGGCTGTGTTCATCGTCGTCAGCTTCTTTTTGCTGCAGCGGCTGTTGATGCCTAAATACGTGCATGATATTGTTGAAGGGTCCTTGATTGAAACGTATTATCAGGAAACGACGCCACATGATGTCATTTTTGTCGGAGATTGCGAAGTGTATGAGTGTTTTTCTCCCATTACACTCTGGAATGAATACGGCATCACCAGTTTTATTCGCGGTAGTGCTCAGCAATTGATCTGGCAGTCTTATTATCTGATGGAAGAAACATTAGCTTATGAAAAACCAAAGGTTTTTGTGTACAATGTTCTGGCTATGAAATACAACGAACCGCAAAAGGAGGCCTACAATCGCCTGACACTGGATGGCATGCGTTTTTCAATGACAAAAATAAAAGCGGTTCGGGCTTCGATGCTTGAAGACGAACACCTCATCGAGTATATTTTTCCAATTCTCCGTTACCACTCACGATGGAGTGAGCTGACGCGGGACGATGTCCAGTACCTTTTTAACAAAAAGCCGCTTTTTCACAATGGCTATGCCATGAGGGTTGATGTCAGACCCGCGACTACCATCCCAAAGGGGAAAAAACTGCCCGACTATCGGTTTGGGGATACAGCTTACCATTATCTTGACCGCATGGTGGCTTTGTGTGATGAAAACGATATAGAACTGGTATTGATCAAAGCACCGACTCTTTATCCATATTGGTATGATGAGTGGGATGAACAGATCCGTGATTACGCCAATCAGCATGACCTCCTGTATATCAATTTCCTTGACCTAACCGATGAGGTTGGCCTCGACTACGGTCTGGATACATATGACGGAGGATTGCATATGAATCTGTCCGGAGCCGAGAAACTATCACATTATCTGGGGCCGGTCCTTCAGGAGACCTGCCATTTGACGGATCATCGCGGTGATGCCGAACTGGACGCGATCTGGAAGGAGAAAACGGCTTTTTATCATCAGATGAAAGCAGAACAGGAGGCTGAGCTGAAACAATACGGTTATTTAAAAAGCATGGGAGCACGTCCCACTGATGAAAATCAAGAAGAGCGAGAATGAGAAATGAAACAAAAAGAGATTTTTAAAAAAACAATTATTTATTTAAGCCTGGCCTGCCTGTTGCTTTATCCGGTTGGCTGCAATCCTGTTTCAGGCGAAACACCAAACACAACGACAGAAAACAAGACGGCTGAAGCTGGTTATGCTTTTAAATCAGGCGATGTGACGATTCATATGCATGCGGAAGTCGCGCCGATTTTAGAAAAACTCGGCGAGCCCAAAAGCTATTTCGAAGCGGCCAGCTGTGCTTTCCCGGGCCTTGAAAAGCAATATACTTACCCAAGCTTTATCCTTTACACCTATGAAGACGGAGAAACAGACCGGGTCGCCTCTGTCGTCCTTTTAGACGACAGTGTCGGAACAGCTGAAGGCATTTATATCAATGACAGCCTGGAAGATGTCCTGGCTGTTTATGGCGAGGGTTACTCCCACACCGTTCATTTATATTCTTACGAATCTGGTAAAATGAAATTGTCCTTCATCATTGAAGACAACCTTGTCACTTCCATTGAATATGTTGCTTTATCTGATTGATGGAGAATGATGATAAGCTGCCTGTTCCAAAACAGGAGATTGGGGATTTGAAATGAAACGATCGGAGATCAATCGAAATTTGGAGGAAGCGGTTGCTTTTGCAAATAAAATGCAATTTCATTTACCGCCTTTTGCTTTCTGGAGCCCTGAAGAGTGGCTGGAAAAAGGAGCTGAGTATGATGAAATCAGAGACAACATGTTGGGTTGGGACCTGACCGATTTTGGCAGCGGTGATTTTAACCGGATCGGACTTTTGCTCTTTACGATGCGGAATGGGAATCTCAAAAACAAGCGCTATATCAAGCCTTATGCGGAAAAGATGCTGATCGTGAAGGAAGGTCAGATCACGCCGCTTCATTTTCACACGTTCAAAATGGAAGACATCATCAACCGGGGCGGCGGTAACTTACTTATTGAGGTGTATAACGCAACGCCGGATCATCGACTGGACCGAACAAGAGTGACAGTATCGGTTGATGGCCGATCTTTTGCGGTGGCAGCAGGCAGCACCATTCGTTTGACGCCGGGCGAAAGCATCTCATTACCGACCCGTCAATATCACAGATTCTGGGGCGAGGAAGGTCAGGGGACCGTTCTGGTCGGCGAGGTCTCACAAG
>JAGPFK010000086.1 GCA_018056585.1 Clostridia bacterium
ACCTTGGTAAGCTCATTCACATCCAGTTCCATGATCTTGTTTTTATCCAGCAGATCCAGCAGGGAGGCACGAACACGATCCCCCGTTGTGGATGAGACGGTGCAAACACGGCCGGTATCATCAAGCGTGACATAATCATAATAGCCGGATGGAATTTCGTTTCCAAATTTAATCTCATGGATTTCGCCGTTTTTCAAGCAGACCCTCAGAATGGCGGACGGATGATCCAACCCATAAAGGGAGAGATCCGCCGCATTGGTTTCAATCTCTTTGCTGGCGTAAGCATGGCCCGCGACATTGGCAAGGCTCTCCAGGGTCGATGAAGAGAACGGATAACCCTCCATGCCGGCTACGGACCAAATAAAGGACACCTTCCCTTCTTTGTCTGTCACCTCTTCCGGAACCAGCTTGAAATTCGCCTGATCGTTTTCAACTTCCAGGTATTTGATTTCATCCATTTCGACCGAGTAAACCGGCTCCAGGGCTTCTCCTGTTGTGGCTGATGTTTCTTCATTGTCTCCTGTCCCAGGAAGCACGGTGGAGCCGATCCAGACCAGCAATAAGACAATAATGATCGCGCCGAAAATGAAAAGGGACCGATACTGTTTGTTGATCTTCATTTGATGTCCCCTTTCATCACAGGTGCTTGCGCTTCCGGTAAACAACCAGAGCCGCGATCAGGAATAGCGCGGGAATCAGAATCATGACCACAAATGCCGTAAAGACATTGATGCTCTGGGATCCCTTGGAAACAGCATAGGAAACGGGCTGCTTAGACTGGATATACAAGCTTTCACTGTCGCTCATATTGGACAGATACTGGATTGAATAATAGAACAAGCCCGCGTTATACAGCTGATTGCCAAAAGTTTTCAGAACATTGTCACTGAAGATGCTGCTGGAACCCACCAGCATCACCTTGGCCGATTGGGTGACGTTTGTTCCGTCTATATACCCTTTGTTTTCCGACAATAAGGCAATATACTGCGTGCCAGCCGGCGAGGATTGGTCGGGATCACCGTTTGTTTCGGCATAGCCCTGATCTGATGTCGTTAAAATGGGTTCTACTTCTATCCACTCTTTGACATTTTTTAAGATATTCATACCACGCGCGTTGTCCGCCAGTGTAAATCCGTCGATTTCAGATTCTGTCACTTTGCTGGATGGTGCAATTGCACGAAGGATATAAGCATCATCCTGGAAGCGATGTGATGTGTCGCCTTCACGCAGACGCGTGTCACCGATTTCGACGTTGTAATCGACCAACAGCTTGTTCAATTCAGGAAAAGACACATTGTTAAAGTCCGAAATAAACATCAAGCTGCCGCCTTGCTGCAGATAGCCGGCGATTAAACGGCGTTCCGCTTCGGTGATATCCTTTTTCGGCGATGCCATAATCAGAACCGCGCAATCTTCCGGGATTTTTTCCAATCCGAAAAGATCGAGTTGTTTGACATCATAGTTATTGCTGTCGAGAATGCTTTCCAATATGGTGAAATTTTCAGTGTAGTCCAGCTCATCATGACCGGTTGTAAAGTAAACCACGGGTGTCGTTTCTGATGTGACATATTTGATAGCGCCTGTCATGCTCTGCTCGGCCTTGATGCCTTTAAGCACGGTATTATAGTTCGAATCGTAGCCAACATCATAAATATCATAGTAGCCGATCCGCTTGCCCTTTTCCGTGGCTGGGCAATACACAACAAATTCACCGGCCTCCGGATCCAAATAACCCGCCGGATCAATTTCTTTAAGGATGCCTGGCGTACGGTCCGGGTCCACATAACGAACGGTTAATTTACCATTGCTGTTGCTGACATAATCTTCCAGCATAAGCCGGACCTGTTGAAAGCGCGTATCGGTATTGGCATCAAAAAGGCCAACGATCTGGACATCTTTATCCAAGTTCTGGAGGATCTCTTTGCTGACATCGCCGATGGAGTATTGCCCACCGGTCGTCCAGTCCCACTTGAGCGTCTCGCCCAGTATGGAATCAAAAACAATGTTAAAGATCAAAAGCAAAGCGATGAAGAGAATGGTTGAGGTAATTGAGATCGTCTTCAGACTCTTAGCCCGCTTATCAACTTTATGCGTTTCTTTTTGCTCTTTTTTCTCCTGATCAACAGGTTTGTTCTTTTTCAACACATTATTCATTGTTGCTCACCTCTGGCTCCAGCGCCGTTTTTCTAAAATGCGATATGTCAGATAGATAAAAGCCGCTGCCATGCTGACAAAAAAGATGATGGGCGAAATCTCGAAAATACCATCCACGTAATTGTTCAGCCGGGTCGTCGGATTGATCCACTGCAACGCGTTTGTCACAGCTGTTCCGGCCGCGTCAATCTGAACATCAGTCAGGCCAAAGATATTAATTTTACTGAGAAGAGTTGAGAATACAGAGCCAATCATACTGGAAACAAAATCGATTAGCATCAGAATCAGCATGATCACAAATGAAATGACAGCCGCAATGATCTGATTCTCGGTCAAAGCCGAGGTAAAACAGCCAATCGAAACATAGGCCACACCCAGAAAGATGAAGCCGATATAAGCACCGAGCACACTGCTGTCAATGACCCCGTCATATAACGATGCGATGATAACATGGCTTAACGTGCCTGCCGTCATCAGCAGAAAAAGGGCCAGTGACGCAAAGTACTTTCCCAGAACGATTTCAAGCGTGCTGGCCGGCGAGGTGATTAAAAGCACCTCGGTGCCGTTGCGTCGATCTTCTGAGAATGAGCGCATGGTCAAAATCGGGATGATGATAAATAAAAAGGATTGAATAAAGCTGATCTCTCCGACAAGATCAACGTAGGATCCAAGGATACCGGATGCAAAATAAAGACCACTGATTGCCATAAAGATGGCAAAAAGGACATATCCGATCGGGGATCGGAAGTAAGCTAAAAAGTCACGTTTGAAAATTGCCTTCACGTGTGACATCAGATTATCTCCTCCTGCTTGTCTGATAACTGCTGGTTACTTCAAGGAATATTTCTTCCAGGGTTGGGTCGAGTGATCTCATCTCAATAATCGGCCAGCTGTTGCGCGCCATTTCATAGAAAATCGGTTTGCGCACATCTTGTTCCGGATCATTTTCAACGGTAAAGATGGTCACGCCGCCTTCTTTTTCCATCACGGCTTCGGCCTGTTTGACACCCGGAATCAGGCGTATCTTCTGGATGACGTCCTTTGGCGGGCCTTCCACGCTGAGCTGAAGCTTGGATGTCTTGGTCATTTTTCTGGACAAACTTTCCGGTGTGTCTTCCGCTACAATTTTTCCCTTGTTGATAATCACGACACGTTCGCAGACAGCCTGAACTTCAGGCAAGATGTGTGAACTCAGGATAATCGTGTGGTTCTTACCAAGCTCTTTAATCAAATTTCGGATTTCAATGATTTGTTTGGGGTCCAGTCCGATTGTCGGCTCGTCCAGGACCAGAACTTCCGGATTTCCGATCAATGCCTGGGCAATGCCGACGCGCTGACGATATCCTTTGGACAAGTTCTTGATCAGACGATTGGCTACATCCGTTATGCGGACCAGCTTTAAGATTTCAGCCAGCTGCCGGATCCGCTGATCAGCCGGAACATCTTTCAGTTCAGCTACGAAACGAAGGTATTCCATCACAGTCATATCCAAATACAAAGGGGGGTGTTCGGGCAAGTAGCCGATGTGCTTTTTCGCCATTTGCGGCTCATCTAAAATGTCATATCCATTGACGGTCACCGTTCCGGATGTTGCCGAAAGATAACCCGTCAATATGTTCATGGTTGTCGACTTTCCGGCACCGTTCGGACCAAGAAAGCCCACGATTTCCCCTTCATTGACCGTAAATGAGACATCATCCAGCGCCAATAGGTCGCCGTAGTACTTGACCAGATTATGAATCTCAATCATGTTTTTTCCTCCACTCCTCACTTTTCCAACTAAGGGAAACTGGTTACGTGCAAATTATAGCAAAAAATAATATGCCATAAACAAAAGTTCACAATTGTTCAGATTTTCCTCACAAGGCTTGATCTGATTGATGATCTGAAAAGCCCACGCGGGCCCGAAAAATACTGGAGCCGTCAGATAAGAGCTTTGTTTCAATCAGAAAGCCATTTTGAGCCGTATCATCTGGCTCACAATAAAAGTTCAGGGTATCGCCGAGTCCGGTTTCTTTGATATAGTGGATATCGAAGGATCTGACGTCCAAAAGCGATGCCGTATCATCTGACGCCTGCCTGGCTTTGACCACATCCAGGCTCCAGGCCACATAACGTGCATTGTTCACATGCCAGTTGCGGTCCATATCGCTGTAAAGCGGCGCTAAAGTCAGTTGGGGCTTCTTCATTTCCGTCGGCAGCGGTAATAATCTCGGGCAGGCTAAAAGCTGCTTATCAACCATATTTTGAGGCCAGCCTGGCCGTGGCCGCTGTGGTTTATGCTGTGCACGATCGGCCACGACCCATTCTGAGGTCGCCAAACCGAAAGACCGGCCAGTCTGATCATAAAAAATAAAATCACGGATAAATGTAAGCCGTCGTACACCGCGATGGCTTGTCTCAACCGTCACGGCATCACGCCAGCCAGGTCTTTTTTTCAATCGAACAGAAACCCGAATTAGAAGCCAGCATAAACCTTGTTGATCAAAGTCGCCAAATGCGTCCTTCATGTTCTGAACATGAAGATAAGCCGCTTCCTGCATAAATGAAAAAAGAGCAAATAAATGGAGCCTGTCCCCGCAGTCGGTGTCTGTACTGCGAACATCGAATGAGAAACGGGCCGGAGCGTATCCGGGCATCATGATTTTAAAACTGTCCTTTCAGTCTTCGGCTCTCTTGAATGTCCTATGCACCATATTGAACATACTTAATTTTGCTTGGATTGAATCGCTTCATGTTTTTCAGCATACGTTCATCCGGAGCAAAGATCACCATTGTCCGCTGACCTTTATAATCGGTAATGAAAAACCAGTTATCCGGCGACTGGATGGATTCGGAACAATCCAGTAACACATATTTCCCTTTTTGCGCCTCGCGGTAATCATCGCTGTTTACTTTAGCCATGACTTCAAATTCTCTGGCTTTTCCGGTAAATACACGCTTGCGCCGGCGCCGGTTCACGATCATATCAATGTCAAGATCGCCGTTTGTGACGATGTATTCATATTCTTTGTTCAGACTGGTCAAAAAATACCAAAGGCCATAGAACAGTCCCACCAGTAAAAGGGGAACCAAAAAACTGATGTAGCCTCCGAACATCATCAAAGCGGTCAGCAGCACAAAAGCAGCCAGAACCAAGCCGGCCATCTTCAAATAGTCCTGGCCTGTTTTTCTCCGCCTCACTATTTTTTCCATAAAGGTATCACTCATTCATTCAAACCTCCTCGAAAAATACCATCTTTTTTATCATTCTACATGAAATACATCAATCTGCCTACTCCTCATTTGCAATGAATCCATTGGCTCTTTTTGTATTTGTGTTGTAAAAAGGTGAGCCATCATGACCAGAAGCATATGTAAATGCCAGGCATTCCAGGATCTAAACTCATAATGGTCCATACCCAGATCGCGTTTAGAAACATCGAAGCAGGGCTTAATCGACAAACGCAAACCGGATACGCGATCCAACTCAGCCGGCTCGATATCGACCGGTGCGTTGCTAAAGAAGGATCTGATCCGGCTGTTCTCCGCCTGCCTGATATACAGCCAGACTTCCTCAACAGGATGTCTGGCTCTCTCAGAACCAGCCGCTGACTTCGTACGGATAACCCTTAGTTTTTTGGTCTTTTCCATCGTATCGCCAAAGCTTGTCCATTCCCAGGGAACCGTTGGCTCCTGAGCCAGGCTGGACACCTGAACGGGAGACAAAGAAGCCCTTTTGTCTTTTCTTTTCCGGCCTCTCTGAGCCGGAGCCCGGATCATGTCAGGCCATTTTGTAAAAACCAGTTGGTTTTCTCCTACATCCGAAAAGTAATAACAACCCTTCGGCAGCGCGGAAAGGAAGGCCTCGTCCGAACCCAAAACACGGTCACAACCAATCCAGTGAAAAGGGACGTCGATGGCTTTCGCCTGCCTCAGCATGGCAAGAGCCAGCTCACCCTTCGTTTGAAATGTCAAGTTTTTCGGTACGCCGCACGCTTCACACCGCTCACGATACTCCGCATCAAACCATTTTTCCGGCATATAGAGACGGCGATCCATCAGCGTGTCGCCGAGACGGCTGCTGTACCCCAGGAACAAGCCGGCCTGGCAATTTTCTTTCCTCTTCAGTTCCTCGCAGTACTGTCTGGCAACGCCGGCTGAATAAGAGCCCTTCTTTTTGAAGTCGCAGCCGTCCAGCTGAACCATCCCGTCGTTTTGGCCAAGCCGTTCAACGACCTGATGCTGATGCTGAGCCAGCATCACATCCTGCAGTACTTTGCCCTGATTGAAAAACATCTGAAGGTTGCGTATCCCGGTCTGATCCTTAAAACGCAGGGCAATCGATTTTAATGTTTTTCGCTTCAGATCACTCATCAAACCCATCAGATACAAAGCCACCAGATCTCGCTGCCTGCTGTCTTTCCAACTCTTTGAAAATGCGTTCAGATAACATCTTAGTTGATCAAAAAGGGCCTTTTCGTCGTCGGTCATCTGGATTTTTCACCTCTATACAACACAGATTCTGCTTTATCTTGCGTTGTAGGTATAAATTTCAGTTTTATTTTAACGCATGGCACGATGTTTGTAAAGACCAATTGATGAGCGATGC
>JAGPFK010000087.1 GCA_018056585.1 Clostridia bacterium
CGCCTGGACGTGACAGACCCTGAACCACCGGCTGTTGATCATCCTCTGCGAACACTTCCGAATTGCATCATGACGCCTCACATGGCTGGTCTGGCTAATAACGGGCTGGGCCGCATCGGCGTTCATGTTTGCGATGAAATTGAACGTCTGCTTAATAACGAGCCTCTTACATCTCGTGTCACACGTGATATGCTGGAGTATATTGCTTAAATGAAAAAAACAAATACAACCGAAACATCTGTTACCCAAACTGCTCTCGACTTTATCAGAGAACCTTTATGTTCACCTTTTGGTTTTAAAGGTCATTTTGTGGATGAACTCTGGCAGGTTGTTTGTCAGATTGGGGACGAACAAGGACGGCAAGGCATCGGAATGGGTGTGCAGAGTGTCCTGTGGTCTGATCCGGCCGTTTTTTCATCCTTTTCCCAAAGCGGCGGCAATGCGGCCATGCTGCTTGTGACACAAAAAGCTTTGTCTCTGATCCGGGAAAATGTGTTTACGACGCCGCCTGATATGATAAAAGCCATTTTACCTGTGGTTTATAATTATGCTTGTCTGGTGACACAGAACAAAAATCTCAAGAAGACTTTTGTCCTCAATGCATTGGTTGCTGTGGATTTTGCCCTTTGGCAACTGTTTGCGGCGCAAAACAAAATAGTTCATTTTGCTGATATGACGGCCGGTTTTACTCGATCTTTTACAGAGCAACATTCCCATCTTGGTGTCATTCCTCTGGTGACCTACGGCATGACGATGACAGAAGTTCAGGATCTGGCAGAGCAGGGTATATTCTTTTTTAAAATCAAATTGGGTCAGGATCCGGGACAACGCCATGATCCGGAGGAAATGCTGGAAGCCGACAAAAAAAGAGTACTAGCTGTTCATGAGACACTTAAAGGATATACGACACCGCATACGGTCAGTGGTTCTATCCTTTATTATTTTGATGCCAACGGCCGATACGATACAAAAGAGCGACTCTTGGATCTGCTGGATTATATGGACTCCATTGGCGCACTGTCGAGAACAGTTATTTTAGAAGAGCCTTTTCCTGAAGAATCGAACATTCAGGTATCGGATCTTCCTGTCCGTATTGCCGGTGATGAAAGTGCACATAGCCCTGAGGATGTCAGGCATCTGGTCGATGATCTCGGCTATGGGGCGATTGCGATCAAACCGGTCGCCAAAACACTCAGCCTCACGCTTCAGATGCTTGATATTGCAACGGATCGACAGGTTCCTTGTTTTTGCGCGGACTTAACGGTCCCGCCATATTTATGTGAGTGGAATCGCAATGTAGCCTGCCGCATTGCACCCTTGCCCGGCTTGAAAACAGCTGTTATGGAAAGCAATGGCAAACAAAACTACATCAACTGGGAACAGATGAAGGGAGACCACCCCATCCCTCATGCTTCCTGGCTGGAGCCAAAAGGCGGTCTTTATGATTTAAATGACGAGTTTTATCAGACAAGCGGCGGTGTGCTGATGGCGCCCAGGCTCGAATATTGGAAAATGAAGCAAACGCATCGAGGGAAATAATATGAATTCATCAATATCGTTTGCATTGATTGGCTGTGGTGCGATCTCTAAATTTCATGCTGAGGCGATTTGTGCGCTCGATGGCGCACAGCTTTCGGGCGTCTATGATCCTGTTTTCGAATCGGCTCAAAATATGGCGGCTAGGTACCAGGTTGCCTGCTATTCTTCATATGAAGCGCTGCTGAATGACCCATCCGTGAATGCAGTCAGCATTTGTACGCCCAGTGGTTTGCATGCGCAGCAGGCCATCCGGGCCATCGAAGCCGGAAAGCATGTTCTGGTTGAAAAACCAATTGCCCTGAATCTTGAAGACTGTGATCAGATCATCACATTAGCCCGCGAAAAAAAAGTTCTGGTCAGTGTTGTCAGCCAGCTTCGTTTCAGCAAAGAAATACAGCGCGTGAAAGAGGCTGTTGAAAATGGTTTGCTGGGACGAATTGTTTCAGCAGATTTATACATGAAATACCATCGTCCGCCGTCCTATTACAAACAGAATCCCTGGCGTGGAACCGTATCCATGGACGGTGGTGGTGCTTTAATGAACCAGGGCATTCATGGCGTTGACCTTCTGCGTTACTTAGCTGGGCCGCTTAAAAGCATCTTTGCACAGGCGCGGACACTGGTTCATTCCATAGAGGTTGAAGACACCCTGTCGGCCGTTGTTGAGTTCTCAAGCGGATCCCTCGGGGTTATCCAGGCAACAACCAGTCTTTACCCGGGCTTTCCTCGTCGTTTGGAAATTCATGGTGAACTGGGATCCATTATCCTGGAAGAAGACACGATTGCTTTGTGGACTGTGGCAGGCGAACCGGAAATAAACTTACCGAAAAGAAGCATCAGTTACGAAGGACACCGTGATCCAACAAAAATTGATCCCGCTGGTCACATTGCTCAATATCAAAATTTTATTTCTGCCATCTTTGGAAAAGAGCCCTTGCTTGTGGATGCCGTGGAAGGACGCCGGACTCTTGAAATTATTGTCAAAGCTTATGAATCTTCCAGGGCCGAGCAGATTGTCTATTTCGATGAAGAACCGGAAAAATAGAAGAAACATAAAGAAGCTAAAAAGGAGTTATGGTATGATACGAATCGGAGCTATTACCCTTGACACATCTCATCCATTAGCTTTTGCTAAGATCCTCGAAAATGACAGCCGCGCGAAATATGTCGGCGTTTATGACGACTCATTCCGGTCGAATGAGGAAATCGAAAATTTCATCAAGCGGTTTGGACTGGAAAAACGTTGTGACACGCTGGATGAACTGGCAGACATGTGTGATATCGGCTTTGTTCACAGTTGCAACTGGGATCGCCATATAGACTATGCCTTGCCCTTTATTCAAAAAGGAAAGCCGGTTTTTATCGATAAGCCGATCGTTGGCAACATAAGAGATTGTCAAAAGATAGCTGAACTGGTGGAAGAAGGAGCGGTTATCCTTGGGTCATCATCTGTTCGCTATTGTCAGGAAATTGTTCATTTTCTTGATAAACCCATTCAGGAACGAGGAGAAGTGATGTGCGTCTACGGCACATCCGGCGTTGATGAATTTAATTATGGGATTCATGTTGTTGAAGGAATCTGTGCTTTAGCGGACCGCAAAGCACAATCTGTTCGTTTTATTGATCGGGCCGTACGAAATGACATGATGTGCGACGCCTATTCCGTCAATTTTGGGGAAGGGCTCCATGCTTTGTATCATACGTTTACAGGTTGTTGGCAGCCATTTGCATACACTATTATGACCAATCGGTCGACTGATCAGTTTACCGTTGACAGTGGAAAATTATATGCTGCTTTGCTAAACGAAATCATCCACTATCTTGAAGGAAAACAAAATCGCATTGCCCCGATTGAAAGGCTGCTTGATTCGATCAGGATTATGCTGGCAGGCCGCCTGTCTCGAATGCAACAAGGTATGCTCGTATCTATTGATGATATTCCACCCGATGATCCTGGATTCGACGGATTTTCTTTCTACAAAAAATATGCGTCGGATGCCAAACCATTGTATACTCGATTGACGTAAAAACGATAGAGTGAACGAAAGAAGGTGCAGAAAAGATGGCAAGAATGGTCAAGGTCAGTGCATTGGCACCCAGGCCGCATGTGATGAATCCTCATAAAGATATGAATGTCTGTGTTGATGAAATGATTTCATTCTGGGACGAAAATCTAAAACAAGTTCTCTATGATCGGCCGGATCTGATCGTGCTGCCTGAGGCTTGCGATCGGCCGCCTCATTTTACAAAAGAACAGCTCGACGCTTATTATGCAGCCAGGGGAGAACGGATTCTGGATCATTTCAAAGAGATTGCCAAAACTTATCAATGCAATATAGCCTATTCAGCAGCACGAATACTGCCAGACGGAACCAGACGGAATTCGACACAATTTATTAATCGAAGAGGCGAGATTGATGGTATTTATAACAAAAATCATCTGACACACGGCGAATACTACGAGTCACATATTCTGTATGGCAAAGATGCCCCTATCATTGAAACAGATTTTGGAAAAGTAGCCGGCGCAATTTGCTTTGACTTGAATTTTAAAGAATTGCTTGAAAAATATGAGCGATTGAAGCCGGAATTAATTGTTTTTTCATCCATGTATCACGGCGGATTAATGCAGAACTACTGGGCCTATGCCTGCCGCTCCTATTTTATTGGATGTGTCTCAGACGACCAATGCACTGTAATAAATCCAATGGGTGACCTGGTTGCTCAGTCGACCAACTATTTTTCATATCTGGTCACGGACATTAATTTAGATTACGCCGTTGTTCATATTGATTACAACAGGGGAAAATTTCAATCAATCAAGGAAAAATATGGAAGCAAAGTAAAAATTTATGACCCGGGACATGTAGGTTCGGTCTTGATGACAAGTGAAACAGATGATTTCTCAATTCATGACGTCATTTCAGAGTTTGAAATTGAAACATGGGATGAATATTACGCCAGATCATTGTCAGAACGTCATATGCCCGGGCATATTGAACCTTAGCACTATTCAGATAAAAGAAGGAGGGCTGTTTATGTCTCAACGTGCAAGAATTGGTGTAATCGGTTGTGGTGGAATGGCCAACAGTGTTCATCTGCCAAGTTTATCTGATTTGGAAAACTGCGAACTGGTGGCCTTGTGCGATCTGATTGAAGAGAGAGTCGATCGGGCCTGTGACAAATATCATGTTCCCGGAAGATACACATCATATCCGGAGATGCTAAAGTGTGAGTCGCTTGATGGGGTTGTGTGTCTTGTGGAACCCGACAGAATGTATCGAGTCGTTTATGATTGCCTCAAGGCAGGGGTCCATGTTTTGATGGAAAAACCGGCCGGGATTAATTCCTATCAGGCTGATTCGCTGAAAAGAACCGCTGATTCTTCCGGGAAGATATTAGCCGTAGCGATGAATCGCAGGCATATCCCTCTTGTTCAATATGTGTTTAAAAAAATGAAAGAACTGACACCGATTACTCAAATTGACGGTGTTTTTATTAAAAGCAGTGATATCGCAACCGGATGGCATTATATGAATGCTTTCATTTCTGATATTATTCATGCAATCGACCTGATTCGTTATTTTGCAGAATCTGAACCGGATTCCGTCGCCACGGTAGCATCAAGGCACAATAGCCCAATTGATAACGCGTGGAGCAGTATCATCCAATTCAAAAATGGGATCACAGGCACGTTGAAATCAAATTACCAGGCGGGAGGACGTGTGCATTCATTTGAAATCCATGGCCCGAAAGCCAGTGCTTTCATCAACTTAGGTTTTGGGGATGCGGCCTGCGAGGCCACGATTTTGCACGCTTCCGGTCAGAATATCTATTCGTTGGCTTCTGAAGGAGTTGAAGGCCCCAGCTACGAAAAAATTGACGGTTTTACTCTTGCCGGAAGTCATGAGTATTATCAGTATTATGGCTTTAAGCAAGAGAACCTGGATTTTATTCATTGTATTTTGAGTGGAACAGAACCACTCTGCACGATTGACGATGCAGCTAAAAGCATGCATATGGCGGAGTTGCTTCTGGAAAAAACCATATAAAAAACGAAAAAGCAATCATGATATGTTGCATACCCGAAAAGCAACCGAATCAGGTTGCTTTTTTATGCCGGCCTGATATAATGCAATCAGGTGGTGGTTGTGTGCAGTATACGGCGTTGATGATCGATATCATGGATTCAAGAAAAATCGATAAACGCAATCGAACGGTGGTTCAGTATTTTATAAAAACAGCTTTGCAGGCATTAAACGCTTTGTTCAAACCGTCTTTGGTTTTCGATGTGATTTTTAGTGCCGGTGATGAAATGCAGGGATTGTTTGACAATACTTGTTCCGCCGTTTTGTACTTCAGATTGATGAAAATGCTGCTTCTGCCCCTTGGGGTTCGCTGCGGCATTGGTGTTGGTGACTGGGATATTCAAATCCAGGACGGTCTTTCTACAGAACAAGATGGCCCGGCTTATCACCGGGCAAGAACGGCAATTAAAAGAGCTCATGAAACAACGACGATGCCCGTGCTGCTTCATTCCGGAAATGAAGCAGATTTACCGGTTAATACGTTGCTGAATGCCTCCTGTTTGCTTTCTCAAAAGCAAAGTCGATATCAGAATAGGATACAATTGTTGATTGAATTGCTTCTGCCTTTTTATGATGAGACGTTGATGGCAAAAGATCAGTTTTCTTATCTCTGTTCTTTACTTCACGAACGAGAAAAAATTACATTTTTTACAGGAAATCAAAAGGAAAAACGAATTATTTTCAATGAATCAATAGATTGGATTGCTTTGCAGGACCCCATATTTATTTTTGACGATTCTTTGTTTTTAGATCATATGGTGATCGAATCAACAATCAAAAAAGGAACTTCCACAAAACTTGCGAAAATAACAAAAACGACACGGCAGAATATGGATAATGTCATTCGCAAAGCTGATATTCAAATGATTCGGAACATTGATTTGACTGCTCTGTATGTGATTCACAAATTTTCTAAAAGGTGATTTATG
>JAGPFK010000088.1 GCA_018056585.1 Clostridia bacterium
AATCTCCTCAAGTAAAACCATCAGGGCTTCACTGTTGCCCGGATCAAGGTTTCCGGTTGGCTCGTCGGCCAGAATGAGCATAGGATTGTTCACCATCGCCCTGGCAATCGCCACACGTTGCTGCTCACCGCCGGACAGTTCCCAAGGTCGGGCCTTGGCTTTATCACGCAAACCAACGGTGCTGAGCACGATCGGAACACGGCGCCTTATAGCTGTCCGGGACGCGCCGACGATTTCCATCGCAAAAGCAACATTTTCATAGACGGTTTTGGTGTATATTAACCGGAAATCTTGAAAGACCATCCCGATATTCCGTCTCAAATAAGGAACCAAACCACGTCTAATATTCGAAATATCATAATGATCAATCAGAACATGACCACTGGTCGGCTGTTCTTCACAGGTCAGCAGTTTGATCAGTGTTGATTTACCGGCGCCGCTTCGACCGATCACAAAAACAAATTCGCCATCATCAATTGTAAAGCTAACATCTTTAAGCGCGTGCGTTCCTGTTTGATATGTCATCGATACTTTGCGGAATTCGATCAAGGCCGAAACCTCCAGTCAGGCTATAAGTCATTAACTATGCCACCATTTGCCGCTTGCTGACTTGACAGCTGTCTTTTCCTGATGTTCTAGATATTTACGGACCATCGATGCTAGTTTAAAAAGAACGGCATCATCAAAGTTCCTAAGATCTAGTCCGGTAATTTTTTGAACCTTATCCAAACGATAGACCAATGTGTTCCGATGAACGAACAACTGTCTGGATGTTTCACTGCCATTCAGGTTGTTTTCAAAAAACTTCTGGATTGTCAGCAACGTTTCACTGTCCAGCGCTTCATAGGCACCTTTGGGGAAGACTTCGTCTAAAAACATCTGACATAAGGTAGGAGGCAGTTGATAAATCAGCCGTCCAAGACCAAGACGGTCATACCGCATAATGTATCGGTCACTTTCAAAAATAGAACCAACCGTTAGAGCCAGTGAAGCTTCACGATATGATTTTGCGATATCCTTCAGTGTTTCAGCCGGCAGGCCGATGCCAATATGAACCTTGGCCATGGATTCCGCATTCAGGTTATCCAGAATCTGGTTGGCCATTTCATCTACTAAAGCCGGGTTGTCCCGCGGGTACTCCGTCAATAAAACAATCGTTTCTTCATCCATGGGAAGAATGTAATGATTGCGGCGATCCGGGAAAAGATTTTCAAGTATCTCAATACAGTCTGTTTCCTCTGCCTGTTCAAAACGAATTAAATAAGCAATCCGCGGTAAGGTGTACGGTATTTTAAATTCACGAGCTTTAAGCGGAATATCACCAGGCAGTTCATTTTCAAGCAAGACGTTTTTCAAAAATGCCTCGCGCTCTGCGTCTGAATTGCGTTCCCTGAGCGCCGCTGAGATCCATCGGCAAAGCAAATCGAGATAAGTGCGCGAAGTATTGTCCGTTCCATCGATAAAACAAATGGCCGTCATTCTTTCATTGGCCGGCAACCGCATGTAGGTCCGGCCATACGTAACAGTTGCCGTATCATCAGACAGGATGACCGTTCGGGCCGAAGGGTCTTCGGTTCCTTCAAGGTCTTCATCCGTACAGGCAATGATAATCCCGTCTGGATCAAGAACGCCGGCAACTTTATCCAAAAAAGCAGACGCCTCCCTGATGCATCTTTTAATTTCTTCCATAAAATAACACCTTCCTATCGCGGCAGATCGAAGCATGCATATAAAAGCAAGCTATCTTTATCATATATTATCTTTTTCTGATTGATGTTTCAAGGATATGACAAGATCATGAATTTTCTTGCAGTTAAATTTCAAATCAAACCATTCCATTAACTTGAAAAGAGGACATCCTCCCTGTGCGACGACACGCAGGCAGGATGCCCTCCTTAAAAGCTTGTTTAAACTGAGATTAGCTCTGGATAACCAGCTCTGTTTCTTTATCAAACAGATGGACACGATTGCCATCAATAGCCAGTGCGGCTATGTCACCAACTTTTGAGCGGCTGATGGTCGGGTCAACACGGGCAATCAAGTTGTTCTCATTGGCCACGGTCACATACAGATAAGTCTCAGCACCCAGCATTTCAACAACATCAACATGTGCCGGGAATCTTGTCTCAGGATGCTGCTCGACAAAGCGCACGTCATCTGTGATGGCCTCCGGTCGAACACCCATAATAACTTCTTTGCCGTCATAAGCTTTCACTTCAGGTGTTGAATATTTTTTCGGCAGCGCAATACGAATTTCACTAAAGGTCAAAAAGACATCATCGCCATTGACTTGCAGTTCCGCATTAATGAAGTTCATCGGCGGCATACCAATAAAGCCGGCAACAAAAGTGTTTACAGGATGGAGGTACAGATTGGTCGGATCGTCAATCTGCTGGATAAAGCCATCTTTCATAACGACAATGCGGGTACCCATTGTCATGGCCTCTGTCTGGTCGTGTGTCACATAGATGATGGTGGTCTGAAGGCGTTGATGCAGCTTGGTAATTTCAACACGCATCTGAACACGCAGCTTAGCGTCAAGGTTAGAAAGCGGCTCATCCATCAGGAAGACTTTCGGGTCACGGACAATCGCACGGCCAAGAGCAACACGCTGGCGCTGACCACCTGAAAGAGCTTTTGGTTTTCTGTCAAGCAGGTGTTCGATTTCAAGGATTCTAGCGGCCTCTGCCACACGGCGTTTGATCTCATCTTTTGGAACCTTGCGAAGCTTTAAGCCAAAAGCCATGTTGTCAAAAACCGTCATATGCGGATACAGGGCATAGTTCTGGAAAACCATTGCAATGTCTCTGTCTTTTGGCTGAACATCATTGACAAGCTTATCACCAATGTAGATTTCTCCTTCGGTGATTTCTTCGAGGCCCGCAATCATACGCAATGTCGTCGATTTACCGCAGCCGGAAGGACCAACCAGAATAATAAATTCTTTGTCTTCAATGTCGATGCTAAAATCGCTGACAGCCATCACGCCGCCTTCATATCTTTTGTATACGTTCTTCAGTGATACGTTTGCCATACTTTACCTCCACATTATTTAACAGAGCATGTTCTGAGCGTTCCGCTCGTATATAGACTATACCACTTGCTGTTTCCGAAAACTAGGGGCCAAATTTAACAAATGTTACCATCAAATTTTGTCAAACCGGTGGCAGGGGGATTGACAAATGCGACAATTTATCTTTTCCTATTTTAGTTAAACTGCCCACATCGGACCTCCACCAAGCCATTTTTTCATTTTGAACCCTTTTCCGATCTGTTGAGCATTGACCTGATACGGTATAATCATAGCACAGAAGTGGTTTTGTAACAATGATCTGCTGATCATGAGACAAAGTTAAAAAAGACTTGATTGATGATTTATTATGCATTATAATGCATATTTATTAGCAATCTGAAGGAAAGAGGATGGAAAGATGAGAAACCTTCCAAGAATTGGTGTTGTCGGCGCGACCGGTTATGTTGGGGTGGAACTGGTTCGGCTTTTGTCAGGACATCCCGGCCTGACTCTTTCAAAATTAGTCTCGCACACCTATGTTGCCCAACGGATGTCCGATGTTTACCCTGCTTTTTCAAAAATTGTTGATCTTCCATTAGAAGAACTCAATCCAGATCAATTGGCCGAATCATGTGACCTTGTCATAACGGCTTTGCCACATGGTGTATCAGCCACAGTTGTTCCAGAACTTCTGTCACGAGGATTACGGGTTCTTGACCACAGCGGAGATTTTCGATACCGGGATGTTGACTCCTATGAAAAAGTCTATCAACGCAGCCATCCCTGTCCCGAATTGTTGAAAGAAGCCGTCTATGGCCTTCCGGAACTGTATCGTGATGAAATTCAAAAGGCCAGACTTGTCGCTAATCCAGGGTGCTACCCTACCTGCTCATTACTTGCTCTGATGCCGCTTCTGAAAAACAGGCTGATCAAAAAAGAAGGGATCATTATTGATGCTGTTTCAGGCATCAGTGGCGCCGGGCGCAAATCAGACGTTGCTTATTCCTTTTGTGAAACACAGGAAAGTCTGAAGGCCTATGGTGTTGTGGGGCATCGGCACACCAGTGAAATTGAACAAGAATGCGGCCGGCTGGCCGGTTTAAGTGAACCTTTGCCCGTCACCTTTACGCCACATCTGGCGCCTCTAAAGCGCGGCATGTTAGCAACCGTCTATACGGATCTGATGCCGGACAGAGACCCTTCTGAGCTGCAATCGGCGTATCAGCAAGCGTACCAGAATGAATGGTTTATCCGACTGCTTCCATCGGGAACTTCTCCGGATACGCGTCAGGTTGCCTGTTCGAATTTTGCCGATATAGCGGTTTTTTATGATGAAAAAACGCATAAAGTCAAAACACTTTGCGCCCTTGATAATCTTGGCAAAGGAGCCGCATCTCAGGCTATTCAAACCATTAATTTAATGTTTGGGTTAAAGGAAAACTGCGGTTTATGTCTGCCTGGTCAACCTTTATAACAAGAGGAAGCAGCCCTGCTGGAAAGAAGGAAAACATGGAAAACCTTTCTGTCAATGAAATTAACAATATCATCGCTAAAGCCGAAATCCTCGTTGAAGTGCTGCCTTATATCCAAAGCTTTTCCGGCAAAACAGTTGTCATCAAATATGGCGGCAACGCCATGATCAATGAGGAACTCAAAAACCAGGTCATGGAAGACATCACATTGCTTAAATTTATCGGCATCAATCCGGTCGTCGTTCATGGTGGCGGGCCTGACATCAGTGCAATGCTCGAAAAGTTATCGATCTCCTCAAAATTTCATGACGGTCTCCGCGTGACAGATGCAGAGACCATGTCGGTTGTTCAGATGGTGCTTATTGGAAAAACAAATAAAGAAATCGTTTCCAGACTAAATCAGCATGGAGCTAAGGCCATTGGAATCTGCGGTATTGACGGTCAGTTGATTGAATGTGAAAAAATAAAAAGTGACCATGATGGCAAACCGATCGATATTGGTTATGTTGGTCAGATTGTGCGCATAAACACGCGCGTTCTGGAAATGTTAGCCAATGACGAATATATTCCGGTTGTCGCGCCTATTGGCATAGGAAGAAACGGTGAGAGTTACAACATCAATGCAGATACAGTAGCCGGAGAAATTGCTGCCGCGCTCAAGGCTGAAAAACTGATCACCTTGACAGATGTAGAAGGTGTTAAAATCAAAAATGAATGCGGAGAAGACGTTGTCATTTCGACTTTAAATGAAAGCGATATACAGAACTTAATTCAGCGTGGCGTGATCAGCGGAGGCATGATTCCCAAGGTCATCGGTTGCCTGGAAACCGTCAAGCGAGGCGTTGGCCGGGCTCACATTATCGACGGGCGCATCCCGCATTGTCTATTGCTTGAAATTTTCACGGACAAGGGCATTGGAACCATGATTACCCACGAATGAATAGGCTTATGGTTTCCTGTGTTCATTGAGAGGAGTTTTCATGATGATCGATTATTCTGAAAAACAGTCGGCGGATCCGGTTCTGGAAAGAGTGATGTCACTTGATGAGCGGTATTACATGCCCGTTTTTGGCCGACGGACACCCATCTGTATCACAAAAGGCGAAGGTGCTTATCTGATTGACACAGCTGGACGCCGTTATCTGGACCTGATCGGCGGTATTGCCGTTAATGTGTTGGGGCACGCACACCCGGCTTTGGTTAAGGCAATCTGCGGACAAGCAAGCTCTGTGATCCATTGCAGCAATTATTACTACAACATTCCACAGGCTGAGCTCGCGGCCAGGTTGTCGGCTTTATCCGGCCTTCAGGATGCCAGGGTCTTTTTGTGCAACAGCGGTGCCGAAGCCAATGAGGCCGCTTTGAAACTGGCTCGTGCTTATTTTTATCATAAGGGACAGCCACGCAGCAAAATAATCAGTGCTCTGAATTCATTTCACGGCCGCACGCTTGCCACAGTGACTGCAACCGGCCAGACAAAGTACAGCGAACCCTTTGCTCCATTACCCGAAGGGTTTATCCATGTTCCTTATAACGATGAAGAAGCTTTAAAAAAAGTGGTCGATGAAAAGACCTGCGCCGTGATCCTC
This sequence comes from Clostridia bacterium, assembly GCA_018056585.1. Lineage (GTDB taxonomy): Bacteria > Bacillota > Clostridia > Saccharofermentanales > UBA5734 > JAAYBY01. The sequence continues at coordinate 6,075 of JAGPFK010000088.1, forward strand.
GAAGTTATTCAGGGGGAAAGCGGTGTGATCTTAGCTCATCGTTCTTATCTTGAGCAGGCTGAACGCCTTTGCCGTCAGACCGGCGCACGGTTCATCATCGATGAGGTTCAGACGGGAATGGGGCGCACCGGTAAATTCATGGCTTATGAGCATCATGAAATAAAACCGGATATCGTAACATTGGCCAAAGGCCTTGCCGGGGGCGTCCCCATCGGGGCCATGGTGGCCAATGGCGAAACTGCACCGGGGTTTCATCCCGGAGATCATGGAAGTACATTTGGCGGCAACCCGCTGGCATGTGCCGCTGCCCTGGCTGTTCTGGATACCTACGAAGAATCAGATCTGGTCGCCAAAGCAAAAAGGACAGGAGAACAGCTGATCCAAAGCCTCTCTCAGCTTTCAGAACGGCAAACGGCCATCCTGGAGGTAAGAGGTATGGGTCTGATGATAGGAATAGAATTGAGAAAACCC
>JAGPFK010000089.1 GCA_018056585.1 Clostridia bacterium
GCTGGATACAAACGGCTCATTCCCTGAGCGACTAGAAGCTTTATTGGAATCCCGTCTGATTGATTATGTGGCGGTTGATTACAAAGCGCCATGGTCTCGCTATCCTGAAATATGCGGTTGTCGGCCGTCAGAGGTCAAGGCTGTGAAGAAAACATTCCATATGCTTTCGGAATCAACGCTGGCCTTCGAAGTTCGAACCACCGTGATTCCCCAATTATCTATTGATGATTTAAAAGAGATGGCCAATACGGCGGTGACTTTTCCTTCCTGGTCTTTGCAGTTGTACCGGCGCCCTGGTTTTTTTAAGCCTGAAGACCGCTGCCGGATCGAGGCATTGCCTTATACGCATAACGACCTTCTACACATGGCTGATGCGATCAGAAACATTCAACCCTCCGTTTTGGTTCGCCCGTGACAAAATAAACGATACGTCTAACTCTTTAGCTCACCCTTCATGTGGGATGTCCTATGAGGCCTCAGCGGTCTGATGGCCAAAACTTTTGTTTCATTGTAAAATAGATCTAAAATGTAGTGGTCTGGAATTTATAAAATTAATGCGACGTCGGAGGTTATCCATGAAACAAAAGTTTTCGGATTTTTATCGGCTTTTGCCTTTCATGATGGCATGGCTGATTTTTCTGACTGCCGGCTGTCATTTTCTGCCGGAAGAAGAGGAGGAGTTGGCTCCGCCGCTGATGCAGCCGGCCAAAATTGAATACAAGACGGAACCAGCCAAACGGGGCACCCTGATTTTACAGTTGAGCATGTCTGGCAGTTTCAGCCCTGAAATTCAGAGAGCCTTGTCTTTTGAGCAAGGTGGGCGTCTGAAGGAAAAATATGTTCGTTTGGGACAGAAAGTGACCGAAGGTGAATTGCTGATTGAGCAGGATTCCGGTGATCTTTTGTACCAGATTGCCTTACAGGAGCTCGAATTGGAAAAAAGCAAATTGACCGTTAGTCAACTACGGGCCAATCAAGCCGATACTTACACCATTCGCCGGGCACAACTGGATTTGAAACAGCAGGAATTGCGTCTTGATTATTTGCAAAAACAGCTGAAAGCAACGCAGATCACATCACCGATCGATGGTGAGATTACCTATGTCACCAGTGTCTCAATCGGTGAATATTTAAATGCGCATCAGATTGTAGTCAAGGTCGCAGATTTGAAGGAATTGGTTCTGGTGACAACCAATGAAAAAGCATCAGAATTGCCCATTGGTGCAGAAGTGACGGTTGAATTTCAAAAAAAAGAATACAAGGGCGAGGTTGTGGCCAATCCATCGACCCTTTTTAATGATCCAGATGAACGCTTGCATAAAGCGGCTATAATCAAGATTTTGGAACCGCTCCCGGAGGATGTTATTTTAGGCAGCGATGCGCGTATCACTTATATTCAGGATATTCGTGAAAATGTCATTGTTTTGCCCAGAAAACAGATCAACCTGATGAGTGGGCGGCGTTATGTCAATGTGCTTGAAGATGGCATACGTGTGGAGAAAGATGTTGAGGTGGGCCTGATGACGGATACTGAGGCGGAAATCATCAAGGGACTGGAGGAAGGCGATCTGGTTATCGTCAACTAAGGAGGCTGTTTTGTGCTTTCGCTTGTTATACGGAAAATTGTCAGCAACACCTGGAAAGTGCTTTGCCTGCTGCTTGGATCAATCCTGGTTGTTGGGATGGTTTGCAGTATTCCTATCTATACAAATGGCATTTTACAACGGCTTTTGACAAAAGACCTGGAAAAGGCCCAGGCTGACAAACAGCGATATCCTGGTTATTTGGTCCTTTCCAGCAATTATGATTATGTAAACAGTCAGGGCTCCGAGCAAATCATGGAGCAGATGCGTTTTTTTCATACGGACATGGTCAGCAAAATGCCCTATGTTCCTGAAGCAACGCTTGAATCGTTAGAAACCACGAGCTTATTTTATACTTATGAAGACGAAAAAGGAGCGCAGCGGCAAGGTTTTACAGCGTATGGTCTGAGCGATTTCCCGGAACACATTCAGATTGATAAAGGTCGTTTATACCAGAATACGTCGGATGGCGTAGTTGAAGCGATTGTTACGGATGCGGCGCTTAAGAATTTGAATTTGTTGCTGAATAAAGAATATCCTGTCAATAGTTACAAACAAAAACGAGGTGATCCGCCGCTTTTTACCATCCGGATTGTTGGCCTGTTTTCTGCGGCAGACAATCAGGACCTTTACTGGTATCAACACATCAATACATTTGCTCAGTCTGTCGTTGTTGATCCTGCGATTCTTGAAGAAATGGCCTTAAATCATCCGCCTTTGAACATTGGGGAACAATTGTTGGTCGCGGCCTACGACTATCATGACTTTCGGATTCAGGATATCAATAAGATCAAGGAAGTTCACGACTATGGCGAGGAGGTTGCGATTGATTACTCGAGGACAACACATTTCATTTCGACTTTTGCGTCTGTGATTGATCGCTATGTTGTTCGGGAAGCCGAATTAAAGTTAACCTTGCAAATTTTAATCGTACCGATTTTGCTGATGCTTGTCTTCTATATTTTCATGGTTTCCCAATTGATGGTCCGAAGTGAATTGAGCCTGATCTCTGTTCTTGAAAGCCGCGGTGCAAGTCGTTCTCAGATTCTGACGCTCTATACATTGGAAAGCCTGATCATTGGTTTTATAACATTTGTCATCGGCCCCATACTGGGTTTGTGGATGGTCCGCATTATCGGTGCGGCCAATGGATTTTTAGAGTTTGTCAACCGTAAAGCGCTCCATGCGGAATTAGACAGGCAGGCGCTTCTGTACGGGCTGGCAGCCGTTTTTCTCTTTATCTTAACGACCTTGCTACCGGTCTTTATGCAGTCCAGGACTACGATTGTCGAGCAAAAACGAAAAAAATCCCGCCATGGCCGGCCTCCATTATGGCAGCGGCTTTTTCTTGATTTGATTTTACTTTTTGTCAGCTTATATGCTCACCGTCGACTCACTGCCCAGCTGAGCCTGCAAAAGCAAACCGGCCTTGTCGGAACGGAGACGGATCTTGATTTCCTGCTCTTTTTGTCTTCGACCTTATTTATTCTTGGTGCCGGCCTTTTGTTCCTGCGGATTTATCCATGGCTCATCAGGCTTATCTACTGGATTGGCCGGCGTTTTTGGAACCCGGCTCTGTATGCGTCCTTTCATCAGATCAGCCGCTCTAATGGGCAGGAACAGTTTTTAATGATTTTTCTTATCCTTGCTTTATCGATTGGCCTGTTTAATGCGAATGCCGCCCGGACCATCAACCGAAACACGGAAGACCGGATTCGGTGCGAGGTAGGAGCAGATCTCATGCTGCAGGAGTATTGGCAAAAGTATGATCAAAACGGCATGCCAATCATCGAAGACAGTGGTATGGGAATGAGCATGAACATGAGTTTGGATACGACCACAGCCACTCAGATCGTAAAGTACGACGAACCTGATTTTGAAAAATATGAACGTCTGGATGGCGTTGCTGCGGCTGCCCGCGTTTTCCGTTCTGATGAAACGAGAATCAGCAGAGGGTCTTTACGCAGTGACAACGTTCGTTTAATGGCGATTGATCCTTATGATTTTGCCCGGACAGCCTGGTACAGAAAGGACTTGTTTTCACATCATATGAATGAATATATGAATGTGATGATGTCGACGCCTAACGCGGTGATTGTATCAGGCAATCTTCGTGATAAGCTTGGTTTAAAAGTGGGGGATGGCATCATTTACACCGTCAATACGACAGACAGTGTCGATGGAGTTGTCATCGCTTTTGTCGATCACTGGCCTGGCTTTAAACCGTTAGATCAAGATAAAAGCGGTCAGATGAAGGAACAGAGCCTGATTGTGGCCAACTTTGAATATATGTTGAGCAAAACGGCCATTGTGCCCTACGAGGTCTGGATAAAGCGGGAGGCTGAAACAACCGATAAGATGATTTATGATGCGATCGAGACTCAAAAAATCAATGTGACGAAAATTGAATCGGCTACACAAAAGATTACGGCCGCAAAAAACGATCCCCAGCTTCAGGGCACAAACGGTGCGTTGACCCTGGGTTTCATTGTTTCGATGCTGGTTTGCGCCGTCGGTTTTCTGATTCACTGGATTATGTCTATGCAAGGCCGCGTGCTTCAATTTGGCGTTTATCGGGCCATGGGGCTTGGAAAAGGATCCGTGTTCGGGATGATGATAGCCGAGCAGATTCTTGTCTCAGGTGTGGCCATTTTGGTTGGTACGCTGATTGGCAACCTGAGCAGCTTGTTCTTTGTTCCTTTGTTTCAACTTGTTTACAGCTCAGCCGATCAGCCGATTCCTTTTAAGATTATTTTTGAAGCCTCTGATGCCAGAAAAGTTTTTCTGATCCTTGGATTTGTTCTGCTTATCTGCTTTGCTGTGCTGGCCCATCTCATTTTAAAGATCAAAATCGACCAGGCGGTCAAATTGGGTGAGGAATAATGGATGATGGATATAGAAAGTATCAATCCGAAAGATATTATTTTAAAAACGGAGCAGTTATGCCGGCAGTTTCAATCTGGTCATGAAATCATCACGGTTTTGGATCAGGTGAATATTCAGGTCCCCAGGCAAAGTCTTACGATGTTCAAAGGGCGTTCCGGTTCGGGTAAGACCACCCTCATTAATTTGCTGGGCGCTTTGGACCGGCCTACTTCGGGTCAAGTGTTTTTTGAAGGTCGGGACATCACCAGTCTTTCAGATCGCCAGAGAGATCAGCTTCGCCGCCAACAGATGGGCTTCGTGTTTCAATCGGTTGCTCTGATCACCACAATGACCGCATTCGAAAATGTTGAGTTTGCCCTGCGTGTTGCAGGCGTTGAGGCTCATCAACGTAAGATTCGGGCCGAAGAGGTTCTGGAGCTGGTTGGCCTGGAGAAGCGAATGAAGCACCGAACGCAGGAACTGTCCGGCGGTGAGCAGCAGCGGGTGGCCATTGCGCGGGCTATTGCGCATCGGCCGACAGTTGTTTTCGCTGATGAACCAACAGCGGAACTGGATACCAACATGGGCCTTCAGGTGGTCAGTTTGTTTCGATCCCTGGTTGAAAAGGAAGGGCTGACCATCATCATGTCAACACATGATCCCAATATGATCGAACTGGCTGATTTGGTTTTTTCTCTGGACAGCGGGGGTGATGTTGGGTGATCGAATGTGAAAACCTGGTCAAGATCTACAAAACACCTGATTTTGAGGTCATGGCCTTACAAGGATTAGATTTGACTGTTCAGCGCGGGGAAATGATTGCCGTCATCGGAAACAGCGGCTCAGGCAAAACAACTCTTCTGAATATGCTTGGAGGCCTGGACCGGCCAACCGCCGGCCGTTTGATCGTTGATGGGCAGGACCTGCTCAAAATGAGTGAAAAGCAATTGGTCTATTATAAACGCAGCACAGTTGGCTTTATCTGGCAAAACAGCGCACGGAATTTAATTCCTTTTCTGACGGCCGTTCAAAATGTGGAAGTGCCGATGATTCTCGATTCACGCCGGAAACGTCGCCAAAAGGCTCTTGAATTGCTGGACTGGGTTTCACTTTCACATCGAAGCAAAAGCAAACTGTATGAACTGTCAGGCGGCGAACAGCAACGTGTGGCCATCGCCATCGCTCTGGCCAATGATCCCAGTCTTCTTCTGGCGGATGAGCCGACCGGTTCGGTCGATCAGCAAGCGGCCGGACGCATTTATGACTTATTGGCTGATTTGAACAGGCGGCTTAACCTGACCATTGTCATTGTAACGCATGACCGGCAGTTGTCGAGGCGGGTGAACCGCGTTGTGGCCATCAGAGATGGACGAACCAGCAGTGAATTGATTTTGAAACAAAGCTATTTGGAAAAATTGAATCAACTCAGGCAGATGGGCCTTTCAGATCAGGCATCAATGGATGAATCATCTCATGAAGAGCTGGCCGTTCTTGACAAAGCCGGGCGGCTGCAGCTGCCACGTGAGTATCTGGATGCTTTGGGCATCAAAGGGCGGGATATGCTCAAGGTTGAGATGGAGCAGGATCGCATTATTCTGACTCGGCCGAAAGAGAGCCAGGCAAAGACGCCCTCTCCGCCGGACTCTTAAGCGTGAAAAAGGATTCTGCTCTGCCTTTGTCTGAGGGAAAATCATATAGCTCGCTTCGAGTCCATTGGCGTGACAGAACACGGCGCAGTCTCATCTTTTCCAAATCCTGATCCAGGATTTGCATGATCTGTGCGCTGTTGATACCCATGGCGTTGCAGATTTGAATCAGTTTTCTTATACTGAGATTGCAAGGATGGTTTTCGATCGAGCAGATATAGGACAAATTAACATTTGCCTGCGCGGCCAGATCACTTTGGCTGATTCCTTTTATTTCCCGAATGCGCCGCAGAATGAGACCAATGTGATCACCCCATGAAGAAAGTTCGTCCGGATCGAATTCCGGCTGGTATAAAAATGAATCAGAC
>JAGPFK010000090.1 GCA_018056585.1 Clostridia bacterium
GCTTGTCCGGCGCTTCCTGTCACCACATCAGCCGCTTTTAAAGCAGGCAATGAAGCCCCGGCCATCGCAATGCCAAGCCCTGCTTCAGAAAGCATGGTCACATCATTCTCATGATCTCCGATGGCCGCAACCTGCTCCAAACGGATCCCAAGCCTTTTAGCCAGGGATTTCAATGCCTTCCCTTTTGACACACCTCTTTTCATCATATCCAATGCGTCACCACCGGATTGCGCCCCCCATACATTCGTTTGCTGCAGGAAGGTCTGAACCGCCAAAAGGGATGATGGATCCTGAAAAATGGCTAATATCTTAATCCAATGACTAGCCTGTTCGGCTATGGTCTGTTCCCGAAGAGGATAAAGCGGGATGGCCTGATCGCCAATCTGTTCAAGCCGTCTGTTATATTGCTTGAAATATTCGATTCGCCGGCTGCCTCGCGGATAATAGACCGCATCGGCCGAGTAACAAAGAAAATCCATATTTTGTTGTTGCAGATAAGTCATGAGAGACAAGGCATCCTGTGGGTCCATCGGCGTCTGCTCGATGATTTCATTCGTCTGGCAATCGCGGATGACGGCGCCGTTACAGGCAATAATAGGTAAAGACACAGACAGTTGTTTCACATAAAGGCGAGCCATACGGTCCATCCGGCCGGTCACCAATGTAAAATCAATCCCTTGCTGGCCAAGCTCAGAAATGGCTTTTTGATTTTCCAACGGGATACTGCCGGATTCATCAATAAGGGTCCCATCGATATCACAGGCAACCAGGCGGATGTCATGCTCCAAGCAAGGCCTTTTGCCTTTGATGCGTTCGGTCCATTCTTTTCTATTTGGGCTCAATCGGAATCACCTCAAGAATAAATTGGCTTCTTTTTGTATATCGGATCTGAACCATCTGACCTGGCTCCAGCTGGAATTGACACGGATTAAAATGCAGGGTTCGCTCTCCGTCGGAAATAGTCAGACGGCCGACTGCCTGTTCTTCAAGATAGATTTCCTCGATCGGACAGGAGTCCGCCAACACATCAATGCCATCCAGGAGCATCGGAATGGTCAGTTCGATACATTGATAGACCAGGATCACCGTAAGGAGAACCGGGAGCAAATAACTGATCGGATGACGGTTTTTATGAGCCCAGTTTGTTTCCAGGCACCGGGTCAGAAGCAAAAAAACCACGACGGTCAGAACAAGACTGACGGCCAGATTCAGCAGATAGAAAAACAAAAAGGGACCTCCTCTTGTTCATTTTGGCATGAAATGGCACAAACTCTTGTACAACTGGTAGAATCGAGCCAAGGCCTATCGACCTTTACCCTTCATTAGTGTACAATAAGGGCTTGAAAAACGCAAAGAGCAACACGTGGATTTTTGGAGGGACTCATGGCATCAGATCAGGCCATCGCAGAAGAATTTTCCCGAATCATGAGAGAATGCAAAGGAAAAGTGATCTTTGTAACAGAAGAAGGAGACCGATTGGTTGCAGATAGCATGCTGTCTGCTTTGGTCGGCCTTTCAAATTTGCTGTCCATGGCCGATGAATTTTCGATGCATGTTGAATGTGAGTATCCTGAAGATTGCGATCGCATTTTAAATTTCATGAAAAAATATAAATTGGGCCGTCACCGCTGATTGGATCAGAAGCAGCTCTTTCCCGGCTGTTTTTTTTAGCTTCTCTTTCCGCTTGACAAAAAGTTATATTTCGCTAGAATGTTAACCGGAGTTAACTTTTGTCCGTGCGAATCGGGAGGCTGAACATGCAAAATACCGTTAAACCACTCGGTGATTTATTGCCTGGGCAATCTGGCCACATTGTATCGATTGACGGTGAGGATAAGGTGCGCCGGAGGCTGATTGCCATGGGCGTCACGCCGGGGGCCTATTTGGTTGTGCGTAAATTTGCGCCGCTGGGCGACCCCATGGAGATCAATATTCGAAATTATTCATTGGCTTTACGAAAGGAAATCGCACAAAACATTCTTGTAGACGCAGGAGATGACGCATCATGAGTCTGCGCGTTGCGTTGGTTGGCAATCCGAACAGCGGTAAAACGACTTTATTCAACCGTCTGACCGGAACGCATCAAAAAACCGGGAACTGGCCGGGCGTCACCGTAGAAAAAAAGACCGGTGTTTTACACCACAAAACAGGGTCAATCATCCTCGTTGATCTTCCAGGGATCTATTCCTTGTCTCCTTATTCTTTAGAGGAAACCATCACGCGAAATTACATCGTTTATGAAAAACCTGACCTTGTCATCAACATCATTGACGCAACCAATCTTGAGCGCAATCTCTATTTAACTTTGCAACTCAAAAAACTGGGCCGCCCGATGATTGTGGCCTTAAATATGATGGACGAGCTTTTGGGGCACGGAGATCAGCTGGATGTCGAACGCTTGTCTGAATTGCTGGAAGTGCCCGTTATTCCAATTTCTGCGAAAAAAGGCGATGGCATAGATGAGTTGCTGAATGCCATTTTTCATTTAGCCTCTTGTCATCACCTGAGGGTCGATGATGGCCTTCACCGGTCTCATCACCGCCATCGGCATCAAAGAAGGCGTCACAAGAGAGGCCGGCATTTTGATCCGGATCAGACGGTTCAGGCTGATTTTGATGTGGAGCAAAGTGAAGGCCATGAGGCATCCGCCCTTTTTACGTTTGCCCCTGAAACGGAAGCTGAAACAGTAGCCCTGTGCAAAAAAGCGGCCTGGATCCACGATCAGGTTTTAAAGCACAGTCACAAGCCGGGCACGCCGACGCGATCTGACCGGATTGACCGGATTTTGACGCATCGGATCTGGGCCTTCCCTATTTTCTTTTTGATTCTGTTTTTCATCTTTCAGATCACGTTTCATGAATCCATAGGCGGACGCCTGACAACCGCTTTGGAATCTTTCTTTTCAGTGACCGTATCGGGCTTGTTAATGGACTGGCTTCAAGCAGCGGCCGCCCCTTCATGGATCGAATCCTTAATCATTGATGGTGTTCTGGCCGGCGTCGGAGGCGTCCTCTCCTTTTTACCCCAGATTGCGCTCTTATTTTTCTTTTTGTCTATCCTGGAAGATACCGGTTACATGGCCCGGGCAGCTTTTATAACCGACAAGCTGTTTCAAAAACTGGGGTTGACCGGTCACAGCTTTATTCCGATGATGATGGGCTTTGGCTGTACGGTGCCGGCCGTCATTGCAGCCCGGACTTTGGAATCTGAAAAAGATCGCAAACTGACCATTTTAATGACTCCGTTTATGTCCTGCGGCGCGCGGATGCCCATCTATGCGTTTTTGGCCGGTATCTTTTTTAGCACTCAGAAAGGCTTGATCACCTTTTCTATGTATTTGCTGGGGATTTTAGTGGCCGTTGCCTCCGCTTTTTTATTCAGCCGGACCCTGTTAAAAGGCGATGATTCGCTTTTTATCATCGAATTGCCGCCGTATCGGATTCCCGATGTCAAATCTCTGCTGATGCATGTCTGGATCAAGGTCAAGGACTTTATGGTCAGGGCCGGAACCCTCATCTTCGCCATGACGGTTTTGGTCTGGTTCCTCCAATCCTTCAGCTTCACCCTGCGCCAAGTGTCAGACAGCGCCGATAGCATGTTCGGCCAGATTGGTGCTTTACTTGCGCCTCTTTTTCGACCTCTGGGTTTTGGGTCCTGGCAAATTTGTGTTGCTTTACTGACTGGCCTTGTCGCAAAGGAGTCTGTTGTGGCCACAATGGAAATCCTCTTTTCTCCCGGTCAGCTCCAAGCCGCGATCACACCACTTGCTGCCTACGCTTTGATGACCTTCACACTCCTTTATACACCCTGTATGGCTGCCATGATGGCGATCCGGCGGGAAATGAACAGCTGGAAATGGACTCTGATCTCCGTTTTGTACCAGACCGGCATCGCCTGGCTGGTTTCTTTTATGGTTTATCAGGTTGGGCGGCTCCTTTGCTTAACGTTTGGCATCTGATAAAATAAGAAGGGTCGTAAAAATGAACTTCATCATCAAAACAAGCGCTGCCATTTTGCATGTTCTCTTGATGGCTTCGCCCTATATGGTCACCGCTTTGATTTTTCTGTCTGCTTTGCTGATCATCCGTTCCTTTGTGTCAGGATCGCGAAAAGCAAACAAAAAGGCGCCTGTCGTTCCGCGCGGCTGCGGTTATGGATGCGGCCACTGCTATTTGGATGGCTGTCCTTTATCGGAGATGAAAAAGACAGAAAAAAGATGATCTGAAACGGCCTATTTCACGGAAAGGAGGTTGAAGCATGGCGTCAAAAGAGATCTTATCGCCATCCAGCGAAGACTATCTGGAAACCATCCTGGAGCTGTCAGATCAAAATAACGCCGTCCGGTCGGTTGACATTGCCAATCATCTGGGTGTATCCAAGGCCAGCGTTAATAAAGCCATGGGAATCCTCCGGGAAATGGGTCTGATCGAGCAGGAACACTATGGTCAGGTCTATCTGACGGAGCACGGCAGATTGCACGCACAGGATATTTTAGATCGTCACGCCATGATTAAACGGTTTCTGACCGATATTCTGCACATCCAGGAAGAAACAGCCGAGCTGGACGCCTGTCGGATGGAACATGTCATCAGTGATGAAACAAAAACGAAATGGCTGAACTGGCTGCGGGAGATCTTGTAACCCTGTTTTATTCGTTTTGCTTTATGGCATCGATGGTCCGGGCCAGTTCTCCGATATCCTGAAAAATCAGATCGGGCTTTATGGAGGATGATTCGATTTCTTCGCGAGTTGTTTCACCGGACAAGACAGCGATGGAAAGAATGCCTGCGTTATGCGCTGCCTTGATGTCCGTGTAAAGACGATCACCGACCATCGCCAATTCATGGCGCTGATAACGCCGGCTTTCCATAACCATCTCAATGAGGGTCGTTTCCGGTTTGCCCATCACGCGTAGAGGAGAACGATCGGTACACGTTTCCATGTAGGCGATGAGCGCGCCGCAGTCCGGCAGGACACGCCCATTGGCCAGGGGGCAGACACGGTCGGGATTGGTGGCCAGATAGGGCTTCCCTTTTCGGATGTAGTCACAGGCGATCACCAGTTTTTCATAGACCAGTGTGGTGTCAAAAGCAAGAACAACCGCGTCGATGAGCTGGTCCCGCCGCTTTTCCATCTGGATGCCAAAAGCTTTCAGGTCCGCTTCAAAGCCCGGCGTCCCAACCGGAAAAACCGTGACGGGCTCCTCATATTCCTTTTTCAGATAAAGAATCAGCGCATCCGTTGAAGTCATGACCTGTTGTGCCTCAGGGGGAATGCCGATCTTTTTGAGCCGGTTCAGATAATGGGTTCTGCTGTGTGATGAATTATTCGTTACGAAGATGGCTTCCCTGCCCCGGATGCTTTCAAAAAAAGAAGAAGCGCCTGGGAGACTTTCTTCACCCAGTGTGACGGTTCCGTCCATGTCTAAAAGGAAGCAGCGGATGTCACGCAATCGGCTGATCTGAGCGTCTTGATTTCCTGTGTGTTTCATGCCTGAACCTCATTTTTTTATTCCGATTGATTTTCACGTTCCAACAATTTTCTTAATCCGTCTTCGTCCAGAATGGGGATGCCCAGTTCACGGGCCCTGGTCAGTTTGCTTCCGGGAGCGTCCCCTGCCACAACATAATCTGTTTTACGCGAAACGCTATTTGCCACCTTACCGCCGGCTGACTCAATAAGGCGCGTTGCTTCATCGCGGGTCAGATGAGGCAAGGTACCCGTCAGGACAAATGTTTTGCCCTCCAGCGTGGTTTTTTGGGGAGGTTGACTTTCAGCCGTCATGCGCACACCCAGTTGACGCAGCTCCCAGATGACCTTCTGCGTCTGTGGCTGTCTGAAAAATTCAACGATGGACTGCGCGCTGACCTGGCCGATATCCGGCAAAGTCATCAGCTCTTCTTCTGTAGCGGCCATCAAACGGTCCATGCTTTCAAAATGGCTGGCCAAGGTCCGGGCTGCCTGAGGCCCGATGTTTCGGATACCCAGGCCGGTTATCAGGCGGTCCAACGGCCTGTTTTTTGATTCTTCGATGGCAGAAAGCAATTTGTCAACCGTTTTTTCCCGTCCAATCAGGTTTTTTTCAATCAGCTCATCTCGATATTCATGGAGTCGGTAGAGATCGGGTAAATGCTTCAAATACCCGGCCTGCATTAAAGCATCAACCGTTGCAGGACCCAATCCATCAATATCCATCGCTTCTTTAGAGGCAAAATAAAGAATTTTTCGAGCCAGCTGCGCGGGACAATCGACACCCGTACATCGGATATCCACCCCATCCGGATCCCGCACGGCCGGCGCGCCGCAGACAGGGCACGTCGATGGGATCACATAGCGAGGCGCATCATGCTTGCGTAAATCATGACGAACAGCAATGACCGCCGGAATGATGTCACCGGCTTTCTGAACAACGACCCGATCGCCGACACGAACATCAAGCTGATCGATCATGTCCTGGT
>JAGPFK010000091.1 GCA_018056585.1 Clostridia bacterium
AAAGGTAATATGCGTCTGGTATGTCCGATGCTTTTGAATCGCCAGGTCCTGGACCTGGCGTGGTGTGGCGTAATAGGAAACAGGATTCATCGTCTCACTCCGGAATAATGTTGAACATCCATGCTTATATATTATAAAATTATGACAGCCCGGTCGTCAATGGCCGATCTTTGCTTTTGACATCCTTTGTGTCTGCATTTTCCCTATTGAGGACAAAATAAGTCGGATATTGGTCAAATTATCACATTCATCAAAGACTTTGAGGCCGGTATAATGAAATCATCCTGCTGTTAACAAATTCCCGTCCCATCACATCTGAGTGGAGAGCACTATGGAACATGCGGATCAGCTACCTTATATTGAAACCCGTGATATCTGTAAACAGTTCGGGCCGACAACGGCCCTGGATCATGTCAGCCTGAAACTGTATCCGGGTGGCGTGACAGGTCTTGTTGGAGAAAACGGATCGGGAAAATCGACCCTTTCTTCGATTATTGCCGGGATGCAACCGCCCACCAGTGGAGAAATGTATCTGAAAGGGGAAAAGTATGCGCCTCGCTCCATGATTGAAGCGGGGCTTTTGGGCATTGGCATGATTGTGCAGGAGCAAGGTCATGTTCCGGGTATCACCATCGCACAGAATATTTACCTGGGAAAAGAAGATTTGTTTCGAAAGGCCGGCTTCATTTCAAAAAAAGAGATGGTTCAGGCAGCAAACAAAGTCCTTTCTGAAATGGGATTGTCCGACATAGATGCCGCCGACTTTATTGATTCGCTTGATCTTCAGGATCGGAAATTAATTGAAATAGCCCGTGTCATGTCGATCAATCCCGAACTTTTGATTGTGGATGAAACAACGTCGGCTCTTTCACAGCGTGGACGCGATATTCTCTATGACATCATGAAGCGGATGCGCAATGAAGGTAAAACCGTCTTATTTATTTCGCATGATCTGGATGAACTCATGACACTTTGCGATACATTGGTTGTGATGCGGGATGGACGTCTGATCACAACGCTTCAAAAAGAAGAGTTTGACGAAAAAACCATTAAACGCCATATGGTTGGCCGTGAGATCGGCAGCAAGTATTATCGCGAAGATAAAGAACCCTCTTTTTCCGGCCAAATCGTTCTGGATGTTCAAAGAATCACATCCGGCTCAGGCCTTCTGATCAATTTTTCAATGCAGCTTCACAAAGGGGAAATCCTGGGCATTGGCGGCCTTTCTCATTGCGGCATGCATGAATTGGGCAAATCGATTTACGGGGAAGAAAAACTCTTAACCGGAACGGTAACCCATGTACAATCCGGTTGTCAGATTACAAGCGCGCGCCAAGCCATAAAATATGGGATGGGCTATGTTTCTAAAGATCGGGATCGGGAAGCTTTGGTTCTTTCTGCGTCTGTGAAAGATAATATTGTTTCTGCCGGATTGGATCGGGTGAAAACGGGACCCTTTATCTTTCCTAAAAAAGAAAAGTCCTATGTTCTCAGGCTGGTTAGGCAGTTGTCCATCAAATGTGCTCACATCAACCAGGATGTTCAGTTTCTGTCGGGGGGAAACAGGCAAAAGGTCGTTTTTGCCAAATGGATCGGTCGCAATTGTGACATCCTGATCCTTGATTGCCCGACCCGTGGTGTGGATGTCGGCGTAAAAGCAGCCATGTATCAACTGATTGAGGATATGAAAAAAGAAGGGAAGTCCATTGTGATGATATCAGAGGAATTGCCTGAGCTCATAGGGATGTGTGATCGTTTGCTCATTCTTAAAAACGGAAGATTATCCGGTACGTTTTTGCGCGGTCAAATGTCTGAACATGAAATTATTGATCATATGATCTGATGGAGAAAAGAGAATATGCTGAATCGATATCGTGATCTCTTAAGACATTATTTTCCCATTCTGGGCCTGATTCTGGTCGTCATCTTTTTTTCTTTGGTCACCAATGGGAATCTTTTGTCAGCTGTCAGTTTACAAAGCATGCTCAACGCAACGATGACAACGGCCTTGGTATCTTTGGGTGCTGTCTTTGTTTTTGGATCCGGCTGCTTTGATATGTCTTTGGGAGGTGCGGTCTGCCTGAGTGCAGTGCTGGCTGGCTATGCGGCGGTGGCGACAGGCAGCTTAATCGTGGCTTTGCTGGTTTGTTTTATTGTGTCTCTTTTTTTGGGCCTTTTAAAAGGACTTTTTGCTGCTTACGTGGAGGTACCGCTGTTTATCGTTACAATCGTTTTGGGTTTCATCATCAACGCCGTTGTTCTGGTTATGATGGGTAATGATGTCTCCATTTATCTTAAAGATGCCATCAAACCCATCCCGTCTTTTACCTTTGGGGAAATGACGATCATAAACATTGTTATTTTAGGTCTTTTCTTTATTCTTTGCCTGGTTCTTTTCAATTTTACACCCCTTGGCCGCGAGATTAAGATTTTGGGCGGCAATCCGATGACGGCCAGACAGTCGGGCATGAACTGTGTCAGGATTAAGTTGGTTTCTTTTTTAGTCAGCGCGATCGGCTGCGCCCTCGCGGCATTCATTATTCTGGCACGTGTACGCTCGGTCGGCACCAACACCGCCGGTTCCATGGGCACAGATGTTCTGGTCGCGCTGGTCCTGGGCGGTATGCCGCTGACAGGCGGGCCAAAAAGCCGCATCTCGGCTGGATTAATCGGAGCGGCAACCATTTCTGTTTTAAATACGGGTCTAACCATGATGGGCTTAAGCCTGGCTACCATACAAATTGTTCGGGCCATTATTTTTCTTTGCGTTGTCTACGTTGCAAGCCAGTCTTATCGAACAGAATTACTGCCAAGATAAGTCATTAGAAAAGGAGGAAAATCGAACATGAAAAAGATAACAGGATGGGTTCTTGTGCTGACGTTACTGCTTACTTTAGTCGGCTGCGGCCCCAAACAGTCGGGAGGAACAACAGAAAAAGAAACACAGGCTTCAACCTCGGTCACATCGGTTGAAACATCGTCTGAAGCAACAATGGAGGAATCATCAGAAGAAACCAAAGGTAGCGTTGAGTTATCGCCGGACGGCCGGTTTCCGGCCGAAACAATCAAAGTTGGATTCGTCAATTATGACACAACGGCAGAACAGGTTCTTGCAATACAAAAATACTTTGATTATCTGCAAACCGCCTTTAATTTTGATGTCATCTGGTCTGAATCTTTAAAAAATGCCGAAGAAGAATTTGATTTTATCGAACGCTGTGCGGCAGCCGGTTGCAAAGCGATCATCGGGTATTATAACGAAGGAAAAGAAGAATCCGTTAAACTCGCGTCCAGCTTAAAAATGTATTATTGGGGATTAGCCGGATTACCCGACGCCTATGAAGCGGTGAAGTTTGACCCTTATTACGTTGGCTGTTATAGCGCGGAAAACAGAGATTATGAGTTTGGTGTTCATATTGCGGAGATGCTGGTTAAAAATGATTGTCACAAGATCATTGTGATGAGCGGCGGCAAAGATTACGGCGTTGACTTCTTTATTGATCGCTACAACGGCATCATGGACGGCATTTCCGACGCAAAAGCAAAAGGATACGACATAGAAGTTGTCTATGAAGTGCCAGGCTGGCCCGGCACAGAAGAATTTGCCGCGCATCAGACGGCGGCGCTTGCAACCAACGCGGATGGCCTGGCCGGAACATTGTCCTGTCTGATGTGGATTCAGCCCATGCAGACTGCGGGGAAATTCGGGCAGATCAAAACGGCCTGTATCGATACAGCCTCACAGATTGTGGTGGATATGATGCATGCCGGTATGTATGTTGGCATCTGCGCTGAAATCCCGGATGTCTTTGGATTATCCATTCCAATGATCATTAATGCGGTGACGGGATATGGAGACCGGCAAAGAAACCCGGATGGTTCTGCAGGCCAGGTTGAAGCCGGTTACTGGATCATCGACAATGTTGAAGATGCGGAATACTATCTCTCTATTGAACAGGATTCAGGCGGATGGGTCTGGGATATTGACGATATCAAATCGATCCTGGGCGCCTTCAATCCTGATTTTACATTGGAAGACATGAATAAGCTCTATTCAGCAGTCTCCGCAGACGAAATCAGAGCCAGAAAAGCCAAATAGGAGATGTTTCATACATCTGTGAGGTCGGGTATGGGGAAAAAACTTTTTCAAATAGGTAAAAATACGGCGATTACGGTCGCGGGGCCTGTCATTGTCTATCTGTTTTTCCTGACCCTGTGCCATTTGACGGGTCATCCGGGCTATGGCACCGGCGCCGATTTACGAACGATTGTATATAATGTTTGCTACTCCGGCTTTATTGCGCTTGCTGTTTCGTATAATCTAACGTCCGGCCGGTTTGATTTTTCCGTTGGTTCTGTCCTGATTTTATCGCTGATCGCAGGCGGCACACTGGCGGACAAATTTCAAGCCGGCCCGGTCGGGCTGCTTCTGTGGGTTCTTTTTTTCGGTGTGATTTGCGGATTTGTTTCAGGTCTCTTTTACATTACATTGCGGCTTCCGCCCATGGTGACCTCACTGGGCGTTGCCATGATTTATGAAGCCATTGCATTTCGCATCAACAACGGCAACGGCATTCGGCTGATCGGAAAATTTCAGATGCTGATTTGGGCAAAATGGCCCTACCATGTCATTTTACTTTGTTGCGCTGCCGTTATCCTGACCTATCTGCTCGGCTACACGAAATTTGGGTATAATAGTCTGGCGCTTCAGACAGGACAAAAAAACGCGGTGGAAGTTGGCATCAACGAAAAGCGGAATGCCTTGGCCTGCTATACCATCGCCGGCGCGCTGATGGCTTGCGCGGGCGTTTTATATCTTTCACAGTATGGCTATATTCAGCCAGTGATGGGTCTTGGGAGCTCTTCGTTCATCATGAGTGCTTTTTTGCCCATGTTCATTGGATCGGCTCTGGCCAAGTATTCGAACCGAAACATCGGCGTCATCATGGGTGCCATTGTTCAGGCCTGTATTTCCTCAGGACTTGTTAAAATGGGCGCATCCAGCTCACTCAAGACCGTTCTTGACGGCGTGATCGTCCTTTTATTTTTAGTTTACGTATCAAACAGCTATAAATGGACGTTGATGAAACAGTATAAAGAGAAAAAAGCCAGAGCATTGGCTGAAAACAACTAGGAGAACGACATCGTGCCAAAAGACGTTAAAGTTCTGATCAACAACACAAAAGAATCAATCGTTACAGACGACCCACATCCGGTTCTGACTTTATGGTCTGACCTCGATCAGCCTTTTGATTTCTGGCAGGTTTGGGTCTCTGAAATAAATGGCAAGCCCTGTTGGAAAAGCGAGCACATACCCGGCACGCAGACGCAGATTCGGTATTCAGGGAAAGCACTGAAACCAAAAACAAGCTATAGGGTGGAGGCCACTCTTTTTGACAATGGTTTACCGGTTGCCACAGCTGAAGCTTTTCTGGAGATGGGTTTTTTGAAAACACCCTGGCAGGCTAAATGGATCGAACCAGAACAGGAAAATGCGATACCTGAAGAAAAAATTCCCGTTTATATGCATTTTCTGCCTTCTTCTAATTTTGCAGGCAGTTATGATCGGTTAAGGCCTTGCCGCGAATTAAAAAAGGAATTATTTCTTGATGAACAGCCTGTGAGGGCCCGTCTTTATGCATCAGCGCATGGAATTTATGAGCTTTCGGTAAACGGCCAAAGAACGGATGAGAGATGGTTTGCACCCGAAACGTCAGCCTATGATCGGCAATTGTATTATCAAACCTATGATGTGACATCGAAGCTGAAAATCGGTCTGAATACGATCGAAATCACATTGTCCGACGGATGGTGGATCGGCCGGATCGGTCTTACCGGAGAGAGCTGCCAGTACGGGGACAGGCTGGGATTTATCATGCAGATGGAGCTTACCGGAGCTGATGGTTCAACCCGCATCATTTGCAGTGACACATCTTTTTATTGCCGGAAAAGCCATATCGATTATGCGGATTTATTCATTGGCGAGCGTAGAGACTTCGCGAAAAAAGATGAACCATGGGTTCGTCGCTGCAATGAAACGGATGATCCGACAGATCCTTTGGTCGCACAGCCAACACCGCCGATCATCAGAAAGGCTTCGTTTGATTGCTCTTTTTTTACCACGCCGGATGGCGACCTCATGGCTGATTTTGGTCAATGTCTGGCAGGCATTGTGGAAATTGAAGTGGAAGCGGAAGAGGGCACAGAGGTATCGATGGAGATGACCGAAATGCTGGACAAAGACGGACGGTTTTTCAGGAACATCATCGGACGGAATAAGGACCAGCGGGATGTTTTCGTGTGCAAAGCGGGACCAACCCATTTTATTCCTCACTTTACCTACCATGGTTTTCGCTATGCACGTCTGAAGGGGGTCAGCCTCTCACAAATCAAAAAATTGAAAGCACACGCGTTGGGGACCGATCTTGAGCCGCGTGGGATGTTTAC
>JAGPFK010000092.1 GCA_018056585.1 Clostridia bacterium
GTATAATTATCTGGTTATGAAATCTGAAGAACTACTGCCCGTCCTGGAAGAGGCATGGAATCTAACGACTGAAGGCCGGCCGGGTCCGGTCCTTGTGAATGTGCCCAAGGATATTCTATCCGATCCGGTCAATGGTTCTGCCCCTGTTCTCCAGCCCTTACGTCATCGGCCGCCGCGTATCCCAAGTCAGGGGATGACCGGCATCGTCTATGAAGCCATCTCAAAAAGCACGCGCCCCTTATTGTTGGCCGGCGGCGGCTGTATCATCGCAAAAAACGGGCCGGAACAGCTGAAAGCATTTGTTGAGACCCTGAACATACCGGTGGCCACCACCCTCATGGGTAAAGGGGTTATTGCGGCCGATCATCCTTTACATTTAGGCATCCTTGGCATGCATGGCACACCTCAGGCCAATACAGCACTGGGTAAATGTGATTTGTTACTGGCGGTCGGAACGCGTTTCAGCGATCGGATCATCGGCGACCCGGAACTGTATAATCAGCTTGGATCGGATAGGACCGTCATTCATGTGGACATTGATCTGGCGGAAATAGGAAAAAACATCCGGACCGATATTGAAATCGAAGATGATGCCGCGGCCTTTTTTGATGCGATGTTGAAAGCTTACCCGGGCCAGCCTTTTGATGCCAACTGGAAAGACTGGTTGAATCAGCTTCAATCGATCAGACGCCGCTACGCGGAGCTTGTAAAAGCCATGTATCAGGATACCAAACCTTTGCAGCCGCAATACCTTGTTCATCAGGTCGCGGAATGGCAAAAAGGGAAAAATCCGATTGTTGTCACGGACGTCGGACAGCATCAAATGTTTGTTGCCCAGCACTATCCCATCGAATCGCCTCGTTCTTTCGTGACTTCAGGCGGACTCGGTACGATGGGGTTCGGCCTGCCGGCGGCCATCGGCGCCTCATCGGCGAGACCTGAGCGCACAACAATCCTGTTTGCCGGCGATGGGGGCTTTCAGATGACCATTCAGGAGTTGGGAACTCTGGCCAAACTCAATTTACCGGTCAAGATTCTGATTTTTGATAATGGTTGCTTGGGTATGGTCCGTCAATGGCAAGAGCTTTTCTACGGAAAGCGGTATGGCAGTACGATTTTGGATAACAATCCTGACTTTGTCAAAATTGCCGATGCCTATGGCATCCCGGGCGGGAAGGCGGATGACGGTGCGTCATTGTCTGCGGAACTTGAAAAAGCCACCCGACGGCAAGGTCCTTATCTGATTCATTGCCTGGTTGATCCGACCGTCAATGTTTTCCCCATGATTCCTGCCGGTAAAATGCCGCAGGACTTAATGATGCCAGGACTTTAAAGGTTGTTCACTTAGAGGAAATAAACAAACAGGACAGCGCGCTGTCCTGTTTGTAGTCCTGGATCTAAATCTTCATTTAATCTTTTGGTTCCTCATGCCAGCTCATCAGAGCGCGTAACTCGCGGCCGACCTGTTCAACCGGATGCTGGGCTTCGATGCGGCGTCTTGACATGAAATTGGGCCGTCCGGCTTGATTTTCCAGGATCCAGTTACGGGCAAAGACACCTTCCTGGATTTCCCGAAGGACCTTTCGCATTTCATTTCTTGTCTCTTCCGTGATGATTCGGCGGCCAACGCTGTAATCACCAAATTCAGCCGTATCACTGACCGAATAACGCATACGGGAAAAGCCGCCCTCGGCAATCATGTCAACAATCAGTTTCATTTCGTGAACACACTCATAGTAGGCGTTTTCCGGATCGTAGCCGGCCTCAACCAAAACTTCAAAACCGGCTTTCATCAGTTCGGTCACGCCACCGCACAAAACACACTGCTCGCCAAACAGATCCGTCTCGGTTTCTTCCCGGAAGGTTGTTCCCAGCAAGCCTGCACGGGCCGCACCCAGGCCATAGCCATAATCAAAAGCGATATCCCGGGCTTTGCCTGTATGGTCCTGATGAACGGCAAAAAGTGCCGGGACGCCGCGACCCTCGAGAAATTGGCTTCGAACGGTATGACCGGGGCCTTTAGGCGCAATCATAAAAACATCGATGTCGTCTGGCGGCACAATCCGGCCGAAATGGATATTAAACCCATGGGCAAAAGCCAGGGCTTTGCCGGCTTTCAGATTGGGCAGAATATTTTTTTCATAAAGATCAGGCTGCTTTTCATCGTTTACCAATATCATGATCACATCGGCTTTGGCCGCAGCTTCAGAAGACGTCATGACGGAGAAGCCGAGGCTTTCCGCTCGTGCCCAGGATTTGCTGCCTTCATAAAGGCCGACGATCACAGAAAAACCGCTGTCTCTCAAATTGAGGGCATGGGCATGTCCTTGGCTGCCAAATCCGATGATCGCAATGGTTTTATTGTCCAGCGCATGGGTTCGACATTCATTTTCTTTGTAAATCTTTTTCATTTTATGCATCCTCCTCGTCCGGCGAATATGATGGTTCCGGCTTTTCTGCGGATTCAGAAAGGTTCATGATGCGGGTTCCGCGCTCAATGGCAATCGGGCCGGTCCGAACCATTTCCAAAATGCCGTAGGGTTCCAATAGATTTTTCAACGCTTCGATTTTATCATCTTTGCCACTCAGTTCAATGGTGATGGTGTGAGGCGAAACATCAATGATATGGCCCCTGAAAATATCAACGATTTGCAGAATTTCAGTTCGGCTGGCACCACTAGCCCGAACCTTGAAGAAAACAAGTTCCCGCGAAAAGGATTCATTTTCCTTCAAATGGCGAACCATGAGCACATCCGGCAGTTTATGAAGCTGGCGGATGATCTGCCGGATTTGCTCTTCATCACTGGAAAGGGTGATGGTGATGCGTGAGATAGCCGGATCCTGTGTGGTTCCAACCGCCAGGCTTTCGATGTTGTAACCGCGTCTGGCAAACAGACTGGTGACCCGATTCAGAACACCAGCGCGGTTCTCAACAAGAACAGATAAATTTTGCAGCATGGCGCGACCTCCTCATCAGATCTATCCCATTTGCTGAAAGCAACAGAACATGTGACATTTAAAGTATCACTTTTTGAATCAGACAGCAACTGTTTTGCCGGATCAGTCCGAAAATGATCATTTTTTTGCGTTGAATCAGACATCACTCTTCATCGATGACTTGAGCAGATCCCGGATTTCTTCCAGCAAAACAAGATCAGCCGGTTTTTCTGGTTCTTTTGGCTCTTCTTTTCTTTGCATTTTGGAAAAGGCCTTCGCAATCAGAAAAACAACAATGGAAACAATCAGGAATGTGAGGACAGCCTGGATCAAAAGACCATAACCAATAGCAACCTCGGGTTTGATGACCACATCGTTCTGAATCACGGCTTCTGAGAGGACCAATTTCATTTCAGCAAAATTAATGTCAGCAATCAAAAAGCCAACAAACGGCATGATGATCTGATTGACAAGGCTGCTCACAATCGCGTTGAACGCAGAGCCTATTACAACGGCAACAGCCAGGTCTATGACATTACCACGGAAAATAAATTGTTTAAATTCTTTCCACATCGGATTTTCCCTCCTTCTTTTGACCACCAGACAGGCCGGCTTATCTTTATCATACAACCAGACGAATCAATAAACCATAGGAAGAAGGCATTTCAATTAAAGGGAACAAATGTTTGACAACGGCTTTGAGGGGTTCTATAATGGGATTATGTCAAGGGGGTGGCCGGATGGACCTGATCAATAAACTTGCTGTTCTGGGTGAATCAGCCCGTTATGATGTCTCCTGTTCGACCAGTGGCGTAATCCGGGAAAACCGAGGCCAGGGAATTGGCAATACAACCCTGGGCGGCATCTGTCATACCTTTACCGAAGACGGGCGCTGCGTTTCGCTTTTAAAAGTACTCATGACCAATGTCTGTTGTTTTGATTGCGCTTACTGCGCCAACCGGCGCAGCAACGATCTTTTGCGCATTTCTTTTACGCCGGAAGAACTGGCTGAATTGACGATTGCTTTTTACCGGCGAAATTATATTGAAGGGTTGTTTTTAAGTTCCGGCATCGTCGGCAGTCCGGATCACACCACCGAACTGATGATCCGGACCCTGAGCCTGCTGCGCCAAACGGATCGCTTTCATGGCTATATCCATGCGAAGGCCATTCCGGGTACCTCACATGAGCTGCTTTTGCAATTGGGGCTGCTGGCCGACCGGGTCAGTGTGAACATCGAGCAATGCACCTTAGCCGGGCTTAGACGGCTGGCCCCGCAAAAAACGGAACAAGCGATAGCTTCGCCCATGCGTTATCTGGCGGCGAGACAGATTCAGGCGGAGGATGAGCTGGTCCGATATCAAAAGGCGCCGGCCTTCATTCCCGCAGGTCAGAGTACCCAGTTGATTGTTGGCGCCAGTCCCGAACAGGATCGTCAGATCCTGACCTTGTCCCAGCGTCTCTATCGCCAGTACCGATTAAAGCGCGTCTATTATTCCGCTTATATTCCGATCAACGATGACGCGCGCTTGCCGGCTTTGACGCAGAAGCCGCCCTTGTTACGAGAACATCGGCTTTATCAGGCCGACTGGCTGCTGCGTTTTTATCATTTTGATGTGAAAGAATTGATGGCGCCGGAACAATCAAACCTCGATCTGGATGTTGATCCGAAATCCGCTTATGCGCTCCGTCATCCTGAATTGTTTCCAATCGAAATAAACGATGCCGAATATGAAACGCTGTTGCGTGTTCCTGGCATTGGCGTCCGATCGGCTCGAAAAATTATAGCTGCACGACGCGAAAAGAAGCTGCGTCCGGAAGATTTAAAACAGTTTAATGTCCCCCTGAAAAAAGCCCGCTGGTTTATCACCTGTAACGGCCATTACATGGGCGCGCATCATATCAACATCGATGAACTTCGATGTCTATTGGCGGATCAGGCCGGACGGGCTGAACAATCTCCGCATCAGATCAGTTTTGAGGAACTCAATCATGTTTGTGCGCCATGAACCAACTTTCGAGGGATGTCTGTCGGCTGTCGCCTGGTGTCTCAACCAAGGTGAAAAACAGCCGGTCTTTTTGCCTGAATCGGATGAGCCAACCCTTTTGCCGGCTACTTTGATCGAAACAAAAGAACAGATTCTGCCTTTGATGTTCCGGCAGTTTACCCGCCGATTGGGAAAAAGCACCGGGGAATTTCTTGTCCGCTCCTATCATGCTTTTCTTTCTGAACAGCAGGGTATAGAAACACGGTTGTACCGTTATTTCTATCTGGCCTGGCAGGATGGAAAAGATCCATCGAACCGGCTGCAGGATCCGGATATCGCCGCTGTCGTCAAAGCCGCCGCGAAAGTCGGCCGGGAAGCTGGCCGATACAAGGGAATTTTACGTTTCCGGCTTCTGGACGATACCCTCTATTGTGCTGACTTTTCGCCTCAATGCCATGTTCTGCCGCTGATCTTTCCACATTTTATCGACCGCTTCCAGGACCAGTCTTTTGTGATCTGTGATCAGAGACGAAAATGGGCAGCCCTTTATCAGCCAGGTCAAGGCTGTTTTCTGTTTCAGATTGCGGAGCCAGCTGAACAGAAAAAAGATCCGGACAGAGCAAACAACCAGCCCATTGAGCGGCTTTGGCAGGTATACTTTAGTAATCTTTCCATTCCGGAGCGAAAGAATGACGCTCTGCAACGTCAGAATATTCCGCTTTCAGTAAGGCGTGACATGACGGAGTTCAGGCAGCGGGACGTTGAATCAAACGAGCTGTTGTAGTTGCCGAATATGCAAAAAGGCTGCCGCCGCTTCTGAGGCGGCAACAGCCTGACTCCGTATCATTCTCGCATGAAAAAAATGTCAGCAATAACGGCGCACATCATCAGGCAATTGCTCCGGCTCGGCACTTAAGATGATCATAACGTCAAAATGATCTTTTTGGGCAAAAGCATCCAGATCCCGTAAAAATTCGGCCAAATGCTGTGGGTCGTCGTCTCCAGCCACTTTATAGATGCTGTCGATGTAAACATGGGTGATGTCATAGTCTTTGGCACTGATGCCGGCGATGAAACTGAGCAATTCCCTGTAGCCATGAACCGGGTATTCTGTGATATCGATTAAACGGACCT
Source organism: Clostridia bacterium (assembly GCA_018056585.1). Taxonomy (GTDB): domain Bacteria; phylum Bacillota; class Clostridia; order Saccharofermentanales; family UBA5734; genus JAAYBY01. The sequence goes on from JAGPFK010000092.1 coordinate 6,060, forward strand.
GGTACTTGACGAGTCGGTCCAAACGCCGCCCGGCTTCGATGCATACGATATTATTGGCATCATTCATGGCCTGCATATTCAGGTCATCGACAAGCCGGGCGGTTTTCCCGCTTCCTTTACTGCCGACAATGACTTTGATCATGGGCGTACACTCCTTTATTCTTGTTTTCCCATACAGAGTACGAGGTACCTTCATTGTAACGTAAAGAGCACCTTAAATGAAGCATTTGATCCCGATCAGAAAAAAGTCGAGCTAACTGCGCTGTCTGGAAAGCACTGAAGGAGCGTGGTCAGAGGAGCCTGAAAAAAGAATTTTCTACCAATTTTCCTTGAGAAAAGCCTGTTTTCACATGGTAAATGG
>JAGPFK010000093.1 GCA_018056585.1 Clostridia bacterium
CACCAATGGTGGCATCGCCTAATCGCCGGCATTCATCGCCGATCTGTGCACATTCACGGAAAACGCGTGTATGTTCATGACCGGCATGAGCGATTAAAGCGCCATGAAATTTCTCTACACCGGCAATGGACTGACGCATCTGAAAATAAAGAACGGAGTCGGATCCATGGGCGATTGCCTGAAAACTAAGCCGCCGGACTTCGCCCGGGCGCTTCAGTACATTGTAGGGCTGCCAGTTCTGCTGATTGGGCGATTGCTCCACCATCAGATAAGATTGACCGCCTTTCAATCCACGCATCAGATCATGCTTGAAGGCCACTAAAGAGCGATCATCAAAAGGGGACGGATAGTTATCCCAGCCAACGACATCCAGATTGGCCGTCATTTTGAACTGATCGATTTTCTTTATGAAGCCGGACATATTCGTCATAACGGGAATACCCGGCGTGATTGCTTTCAGAATATCCGCTTCGTTCCGAAAGCAAGAAATGGTCGAATCAGTCATGAAGCGCAAATAATCCAGCATGATCGGTTGATACCATTTGTTATCATCGTTGCGTTCTGACGGGACAACGATTTCGCTCCAGTCATAAACCGTATGGCCCCAAAAAGCCGTATTCCATCGTAAATTTAACTCATCGATTGTCTTATAACGTTCCCTCAGCCACAGGCGGAATGCTTTCTCACAGTTTTTGCAGAAGCAGTAAGTCCCATACTCATTGGCCACATGCCACATAACAAGAGCCGGATGATCTTTGTATCGTTCAGCCATTCGCCGAGCGATTTCACGGGCAAAATGACGGTATGACGGGCTGTTTGGACAGAAATTGACGCGCTTTCCATGGGTTCGTTTGAGTCCTTGCTCGTCGACGGGGAGAATATCCGGGTAACGTTGTGACATCCAAGCCGGTTGCGCGGCAGTTGGCGTAGCCAGGCACACATCAATATCATTTTCATAAAGCAGATCAAGGATACGATCCAGCCAGGAAAAATCGAAACGTTCCTCAGCCGGCTGCAGTTTAGCCCAGGAAAAGACAGGCAAGGTGACCAGGTTGACACTGGCTAAGCGAAAAAGGCGCATGTCCTCTTTCCAGATTTCTTCCGGCCATTGGTCCGGGTTATAGTCGCCTCCATAATAAATCCGGGTCTGTTTTTTCATCATTATCGGCTCCTTACAAAAAGAGTCATCTCATGGAATCAGCCTTTGCTTCTTCCATGAGATGACTTACGACTTCATACGATCAATTCGGTCTTTACACTCAGTCTTTTTTGACTGTGTTCTCCATCATCATTTCAAGGATGCTGTCAAAATCTTGCTCTGTCTGGCTCTTAACACCATTGACATAATCCTGCCATGCGGTGTCGCTGTTGATATCCAGCTCGCCCGTGATGAATTTCAGAGCGCTTTCACGAACATAGGATTCGCAAATCCCGCCATATCTGAGCTGGGCCATCATGGACTGTTCTTCTGCGGTTAAGTAAACGACAGGGGGCCGGTCATAAGGCGAAACTGACTCTTTGCCGCCAATTCGACTGGATTCGACCCAGTATTTCCCTTGGTAATATCCATCGTTTGGATTCCACCAGGGTTCAGGAATTGAAGACACAGCCAGCATCGCGTTAAAGTCCAGTGGTGTAAAGGGGATGCCAGAACGGCAGACAGAGGAGGACATGATACCATATTTGGCCACTTCCGTTGCCGGGCTATCCGCATTCATGATGGAATCCACAAACTGCTTTTTACCATCAGCATCCACATAGTAGGTTTCGCCTTCAATGCCCCAGTTCAGCATCTCAACCATTTCATCATTGTACTGATAATCAATCATAGCCACCATATACTCGGGATATTCGGTTTTGGCGGAAATGTAAATACCCATCCTGTTTTCAACTGACTTGCCAGGCTGCCTGGAGCCCCATTTCCAGGCTGTTCCATAGGTATGAGAAGGCAAATAAGCCAGGCCCCACTCCATGTCTGGATCCGTTGTTGCGGTATTCCAGTGAGCCGCCATGCCGGACCACAATGTCGGACACACCAGTGCATAGCCTGTTGTCGCCTTCTCGGTACAGGTGTCGGAATCGGCCGTTCCAAATTCAGGATCAATATAGCCGCCTTCATAAAGCTCATTCAGGTAAACAAGCATTTCGCGGAATCTGTCTTCAATTGGCCCATATGACCATTCGCCGTCACGATAATAAAGACAGTCCCAAGTGTGGAAAATGCCGACAAAACCCCGATAAAAAGCATAGTCTTTCGTGCTGTTCATGATGACATATTTTGCATCGGATGCGCCGCTGTCAATCAAGGCTTGTAAATCTTTAACCAGCTGTGTAAATTCGGTCAGTGTCGTCGCCGGCGTCAGGTCATTGGCCTTAAGCACATCAAAACGATAGGCAAAAGATGTAAAAGATTGTGCCCCTTCAATATCATCCGGGTTATAAAAACCATCCATGAAATAATATAGGGTTCCGTCCTTGTTGAAGACGTAATCGAAACCGCCGTTTGTGTCTTCAGCATAGACCAGGAAATTGGGCATATAGTCCTTGTACTTTGATAAATCAAGCAAAAGGCCGTTCTCTCCGAACTCGTTGACAGCAGGTCCCTTGGAATTTGTGGTGACGTCCACAATATCACCGGACTGCAAAAGGACCATTTCGTTTGTTTGATAATCTGCCCATGGGGTGCGTTCCCATGTGATATCGAGCTTAACTCCCAGATAGGCCTCCATTTTTTCCTTCCACTTTTCGTGGATCATGGTCCCTTCGGAAGATTGATTAAAATCCGGTATTCTAGCTGTAAATTTCAATGTTCCATCAGGAATTTCTGGCAATGACAGGCCAGTCGATCCTGTTGTTTCTGTGGTTTCCCCACTTGCGGTTGTTGTCTCCTTGCTCGTGGCAGTTGTGGATGTGGTTGTTGCACCGGGACCGCAACCCGCAAACAAGGATACCATCAGAGCGAGAACTAGAAACAATAAAAGTGTTTTCCTTTTCTTCATGTACAGATACCTCCTTTAAAAGTCTACTACATAACCTGCACGGAGCTGACAGCATACTCCGGCGAACAACAAATAAAACAGTCAGTTAAAACAGGCCTAAACCTTACGGACATCTCTAGCCTTTAACGGCACCGAGTTGCATTCCTTTAACAAAATACTTCTGCAAAAAAGGATAGACCAGAAGAATCGGTCCGATGGTCGCAATAATACAGGCATACTGAACATTTTTTGCGTTGAGCAGACCATTATTCAGCATCTCCGTAACCTCCTGCATCATAGACGTACCGGACGTGAAGACAATTTTCCTCAGCACCATTTGTATGGGCTGCTTACTCTGGTCTTTGATGTAGAGCAGTGCTTCAAAATAACTGTTCCAGACCCCGACCAGGGCAAACAGGCCAAATGTCGCATAAAGCGGTTTGGATAAGGGAACATAGATTCGGCTTAGGATCTGAAACTCTCCGGCACCGTCAATGAGAGCTGCTTCACGTATTTCATAAGAAATGCCTTTATAAAAAGCGCGGTAAACAAACACATTGTAGGCAGAAACACAGCCAGGCAATATCAGTGACCACCAACTGTTGATCAGGCCAAGGTTCATGATCAATAAATATGTAGGTACCGTACCACCGCTGAAAAACATTGTGATAAGCAAGTAAATGGTCAGCGGCTTTCTGATCACAAAATCTTTGAGCATCAAAGGATAAGCCAAAAGAGATGTCAACGTCAGACTAAAAATCATCGTTCCAACAGCAATCACAATTGTGTTCCAGTAAGCCTGCAGGATGTTTGCTTCTTTAAACAAGAGTTCATATCCTAAGGTATTGAACTCCCTTGGATACCAGGTTACCTGACCGGTTGAAATCATACGGTTACTCGAAAGAGAAACGGCGACGACATTCAGAAAAGGGTAGATAAAGACAAGCGTCATGAATGCCATAAAAATAATAATAAGCGCATCAACCAAACGGCTGCCAATATAGATTTCATTTTTTGCTTTAACTTTTGCCATAAGACTCACCACAGGTTATTTTCCGGGCTGATTTTACGAACGACAGCGTTCGTACCATAAACCAACATAAATGCAATCACCGATATAAATAAGTTGACAGCCGTTGCATACTCAAACCGGCCTCGTTCTATCCCTTCGTGAAAGACAAAAGTTGAAATGACTTCAAGCTGACTGCGGTTGGTGTCATTTTGCATGAGTAGTATTTTTGTAAAATCCGTATTCAGAATTGATCCGGCATTTAGAATTAACAAGACGCTGACTGTCGGCAGAATAGCCGGCCATGCGATATGTTGCATCTTCTGCAAGCGGTTGGCCCCATCAATGTTGGCCACATCATAAAGGGAAATGTCTATATTCGATAAAGCTGACAAATATAAAATGGATCCCCAGCCAATACCTTGCCAGACCGCCGACCCGACATACATAGGCAGAAAGTACTTGCTGCCATTATTCATATCAATTCGAGCCAATCCAAACCATTCCCGAATATCGTTAAACAAACCATTCACTGAGCAAAACCCGTTCAGCATAGACACAACAACAACAACTGAGATAAAGTGAGGAATGTAGGAAACCGTTTGAACGGTGCGCTTGTACCAATTCACCTTTATCTCATTGAGCAAAAGGGCAAAAATAATCGGCGCAGGAAAAGAAAAGGCAAGTGTTGCGATGCCGACACGAAATGTATTCCAGATAATTTGTTTGCTGTTGACATTCTTAAAAAAACGAATGAAGTGAGAAAAAATCGGATCTGCCCATTCGCTGCCCCAAACGCCAAGGGACGCCTTGTAATCCTTAAACGCAATTAAAATACCATATATTGGTATGTAACGGAAAATAAAAACCAGGACTACACCCGGCAAGACCATCAGAATCAGAGTTTTTTGCTGCCAGAGTTTTTGCCAAAAAGTTTGCATAAACAACTCCTGCCTGTTCTTTAGATCAAACATCATACGTATGATGTCTAGCTTCATCATAGCATGTGATCTTGTGATTGTCAACAAAAGAAGTCGCCATAATATAGTGCGACATCACAAGGATGTGCAATCACACAAGCTTGCATTTTTTCGCCGGACCCGTTATAACCCAATGTAGGACATATGTGTTAGGAGGCCGCTGATGTGATCATCGATCAGAAACCTTTTCCAGAACCTGAATTACCCCCTTTGCCTTTCTCGGTCCAGGGCGTCAAGCGGCCGGTTATCGATTTGTCTGGCTGCTGGACCTGGTCGGCTGACCCTGAGGACGGCCATTTTCAGGAAATTGATCTGCCTTGTGATATGAGCGCGCTGGGATTGAGTCCGGATCTTCACCGCTATACCTTCCGGCGCATCATTGAAATACCGGCTGATTATGACGGTTGCCACACCCGGCTGCGCTTTGATGGAGCGGCCTATGCGGCATCCGTCTTTATTGACGGACACGAAGCAGGACGGCATGTCGGTGGTTTTACAACCTGGGACCTTGACATCACAGAGCTTGTGACACCTGGAACAGAAGCAACCCTTACCGTTGTCACACAGGATGCAAAAGGGGTTTTAAATCCTGATAATCTAGGCGGTTTGATTCGACCCATCCGTCTGATTGCGCTTCCGTCATGTTTTATCCGCCGCCTGCATGATCAAACGTTCCTATGCAAAAATGCTGTTGACTTCGATTTGTTGATTCAAATTGAAACAGAAGGCTCATCGCCAGGGGCCATCAGCCTTCGGCTGATGGCGCCGGATGGCCAAATTGTGCTGTCTGAGATATTGCCAGAAGATCAGGTTCATCACCCGATTCGACGAACTCTGACCGCACCTCTCAGCTGGGATGCCGAGCACCCTCGTCTCTACCAGCTTTTTGTCACGCTGGACTGCGGTCAGTTTGGTTGTGAAACGGTCTGCCGTTTTGTTGGGTTTCGCGACATCCGCTGGTCAGACAGCCAGATTTTTATCAACGGACAGCCCATTAAACTGAGGGGCGTTTGTTACCAGGATGCCTCTCCTTTAAAGGGAAAGGCATTGTCCCTGGAGCAACTGACTTTAGATTTACATTTACTCAAGTCGGCTCATGTTAATTTTATCCGGACAGCCGGCAGGCCCCCCCGGCCTGAGTTGCTTGACCTATGTGACAAGCTTGGCTTTTATGTTCAGGTTGATGCGCCTTTCGTTCAGATCGGCCAGGATCTGCCTGCCGTCCAGAATAATCCGTTTATGCAGGAAGAGCTCCTGGGTCAGGTTTCGGAAATGGTGGAGCGGGACAAAGATCACCCGTCGCTTCTGATCTGGGGTCTTGGCAGCGAATGCGCGTGGGGATATTTATTCAGACAGGCAGCTGCCCATATTCGAAGCGCGGATCATACACGTCCGCTCATTTTCAGTTTTCCTATGAGCCACG
>JAGPFK010000094.1 GCA_018056585.1 Clostridia bacterium
CTTCTATGCGAGGCAGAGTAATCGCTCCTGGCTTATCTTCGATCACGACAGGCTCGTTCAGAAACTCAAAAATCCGTTCGATGTAAGCAGCTGAATTCACCAGTGAATTATAAAAATTGGCCAGATTATTGACTGGCAGCCAGAATCGCCAAACATAGCCAACGAAAGCGACAATCGTGCCGATTGCGATGGGATCGCCATTGGCCTGACGAAGCCAAAGGGCGCCAGCTGCGTAGAGCAGAGCAACGGTTGCGTTGGAGACTGTATCCACAAAGGGCCACATCACCATATTGAGTGTGGCTGATTTCATCCAGCTTTCACGGAATTCCGTGATCAGGCGGTGATAAATGCGTCGATTAAATGCTTCTCTGGCAAAGACCTGCGTCACCAGCATACCGCTTAAGCTTTCCTGAGTGTATGCATTCAGGTTGGCATTTTTTCTTGACAGGAGTTGCTGGGCTTTTCTTTGCGCATTCTTTAAAAGCATGATGCCGAGCAGTAAGACAGGCAATCCGGCTAATGCATACAGGGTCAAAAGAGGGTCGACAAGCAGCATATAAACCACGATGATCAGAAGACTCAGCAGGTCTACCAATGAGTTGACCAGGCCACTGGACAAAAGGTCGCTGATGTTGTTGACATAGTTAACAATGCGAACCAGAATTTTACCATGAGGCCGATCATCAAAATAGGTAAATGGCAGCCGTTGCAGATGACGAAACATGTCAAGCCGAATATCGTGTATGATGCTCTGCCCGACATAATTCATTCGCCTCATACGGTAGGCTGTCATCAGCGCAACCAACACAACGATCAAAGTGTACCCGGAAGCAATGAGTACAAGGCCTCTGACGCTGCGCGACGGGATCATCACATTAATGGCCTGCATCAACAGAAGCGGAGCCAGCAGGTTTAGGGCGCTTGCCACAAGCATGACGACAAAAGTTCTGCCCAAAATAGATGCGTAGGGTTTGGTATAGCGCAGAAGACTCTTGAATTGATCAAAATTAAAAGGAGCCTCAAGCGTTTCATCAATATCATAACGGTTACGCGCCATCTGATCGATCACCTCCCCCCGGACCCGGCAGCGATAAAGCCAGAAGCTGGTCTAAATTAAGTGTAGCAATCTCCTGGGGGGTCAGGCCGGCCTGAGTTGCAAACACATCAAAGTAGAAGCCGCGTTTTGCCAGAAGTTCAGCATGAGTCCCCTGTTCAATAATCCGCCCCTCCTCAAGGACGACAATCTGGTCTGCATGACGGACAGATGAAATCCTATGAGCTATGATAAAAAGAGTGCAATGCTGGAACGAACGGGCTAAAGCCTGTTGAATTTTGTATTCTGTTTCCATATCAACGGCCGATGTTGTATCATCCAGTATTAATATTTTAGGATTGATCACCAGAGCTCTGGCCAAAGCGATGCGCTGCCTTTGTCCTCCGGAAAGGCCAACGCCGCGCTCTCCAATGATGGTATCATATCCCTCGCTTAGTTTGCAGATAAACTCATGTGCCTCTGCCATTTGAGCCGCGGCGATCACTCTTTCTTTTTCGACGGTGGGCACCCCGTAGGCGATGTTTCCTTCAACCGTGTCAGAAAAAAGGAAAACATCCTGCATGACCATGCCGATATTTCGACGCAATTCCTGGAGATTATACTCACGAACATCCACATCATCTATCATAATCGCGCCAAATGTGGCGTCATAAAGCCGGGGGATCAGATTAACAAGGCTGGTCTTGCCGGATCCGGTGAGTCCAACAATCCCAATTGTCTGGCCAGGCTGAGCCACAAGGTTGATGTTTTTGAGGCAAGGCTGCAGCGCGTGTCCTTTGCGCTCACCATAGGTGAAAATCACATCACGGAATTCAACTTTACCCTGTACGTCAACGCGCCGCTCTTCTTCATAAAGATCCATCTCCAGTTCTTCTTTTTCATCGGCTGAATCACCCGATTGGCTGTCAGGCGACACAATCCGAGGCTTTTCCATAAACAGATCGATCACCTTTTGCGCTGATGCGGCATAACGCTGAATCTCATTCATCAGATTCCCAGCCTGCCGCATGGGCTGAGTTAAAACAAAAAGCAAGCCGTTAAAGGTCACCAGCCCGCCTAAAGATAATTGACCATAGATGACGAGAAGGCCTCCGACCAGGATAACCGGAACAGTCAGAAAATTCGCCAATGCATCGAGGGCCGGCAAAAATTTCACCACAACCTGATTGTGACGCATGTTGGCGTCCCGGTAACCAAGATTTTCTTTTTCGAATTTCTCCTCCTCATATTCTGCCCTGGCAAATGCCCGAACCACGCGGTTGCCCGCAATGTTTTGCTGAACAACCGAGTTCAAGCGAGAAAAAGCCTCGCGAATTTCACTCCAAACCGGACGGACCGAACGCCCCAGTCGATACGTCAACACAAAAATAGCGGGGCTGATCATCAGGGCAACCAAAGCCAGCTTCCAGCTGATGGTGAAAATATAAAGGGCGCCAAAAATAAACAAAACAAGACATTCAATGGTTGTAAATGCAGTATAGGCAATAAAATGTCGAATCATATCGACGTCGCCCGTCATTTTGGCCATGATATCGCCGATCCGTGAGCGATTGTAAAACGTTGCGTCTAAGTTCTGCAGGTGTCGATATAAACTTTTGCGTATACGGGTAACCGTATTCTGAGAACAATATTCAAAATTATATCGAAAAACCACAGCCATCACAGACCGGCATAACGGGACCAGAACCAGAAGGCTCAAGTAACGCGGCAGCAGCGCCAGATTTCTTTCCATTAAAACTCTGTCAACCAATAGTCCCGTTAAGGTTGCTGGAATGACGCTGGTCGCAATAAAAACAAGGTCCAGAATTTGGGCAAAAATAAATCGACCCCTGACTGGTCTGATCAGATCCATGAACCATTTAAAGGGACGATTGGCATATAAATAAGCCTGATCACTCTGTGTCGCTCGGAAAATACCCGGCCGTCGTTTTTTCAAGTCATCACCGCCAATCTCTCAACAGAGCCGGACCATCTTCAATGGTTTTGCTCCAGGTTATGCCTAGGCAACGAGATGATTTTAGCGTTTATGCTCATAAAACGCAACCTGACCGTTTGACGCATAATCTAAAAACCGCAACAAGCTTATTTATGATAGGGCTCGTTACGCGTAATACGAAATGCCCGGTAGCACTGTTCAAGCAGCAACAGCTGCGTCATCTGATGTGTAAAGGTCAGCCGGGATAAACTCAGCCTCTCCTGAGCACGTTGCAAAACGGCCTCGCTTAATCCATAAGCACCGCCGATGACAAAAACGATGGAACTGCCTCCCATTTCAAACCAGTGCGTGAGACTTGCAGCCAACGCTTCTGAATTGGGCTGCTGCCCAGCCGAATCTAAAGCAATCACATAATCTTGGTCTCTGATGGATCGCAAAAGATTTTGACCTTCTTCTATGACCCTTTCAGCCGGCTTCTGACAGGCTGCATCAGAAACCGAAACAATGCTGACACGGCAATAAGGAGTCAGTCGCTTGATATACTCGTCTATGCCAGCCTGCAGCCAGGCCGTACGTGCCCGTCCAGGCGTTAAAATTTTGATTTTTAAAGGCATATGGGGTCACTTGCAGCAAAACGTCGAGCAACTGAAATTTTAATGTCATCGCCGACTTTCACTTTCATATTATTCAAATATCTCCCCACAGTCAGAAGAGCAAGTTCAGGATAGTTATTTTCTTTGCTTAGGTGCGACAAGATGAACTGTTCTGTACCCGATCCAAGTAAGGCATAAACAGCACGGGCACAATCCTCATTTGAAAGATGACCGACCGGGCTGCTGACACGCTGCTTTAATTGCGAAGGATAAGGACCCGCCAAAAGCATCGCTGGGTCGTAGTTGGCTTCAATCATCACAATTCGGCTGCCTGCCGCCTCCTCAATCAAATCGGGGCTCATTTCACCGATATCGGTCATCAGGGTTATGGCGCCCGCACAAGTTTCAATCCGATATCCAACCGACGCCACTGCATCATGAGGTGTTGCAAAACTTTTTACATCAAACCGGCCGACAGAAAAGGATTGTTCACGTAAAATCGGATGAACTAAAGATAAATCAACCGGACCGATGCTTCTTTGCATAAACTGCCAGGTCATGGAATTCACAAAAAGCGGAACATGATATCGGCGCATCAAAACACCGACACCGGCAATGTGGTCGCTGTGCTCATGGGTGACCAGCAGCGCATCTAAAAACGATGGATTCTGATCCATGTCCAAGAGAGCCTCTTCAATAACAGAGCAGGGTGTCCCGGCATCAATCAGGATGCGGGTTTTCCCGTCACTGATAAATACAGAATTGCCACTGCTTCCGCTTCGCAGCGGATAAACCATTAATTTCCCTTTGTTCATCATCATTCAACCCGTGTGATATCAGCGCCAAGCTTTTGCATTTTCGTGATAAAATTTTCATAGCCGCGCTCGATTTTATTGACATCGGTTACCTCTGTAACACCATCAGCAGCCAGGCCGGCAAGCACCATAGCCGCTCCAGCACGCAAATCCCGGGCGATCACCTTCGAGCCGGTTAACTGGCTATCACCCTCAACAATGGCCATATTTCCCGCGAGAGTAATATTGGCACCCATCGTTTTTAAATCGTCGATATATTGAAAACGATTCTCCCAGACCGTCTCCAGCATCCGGCTGTTGCCCCTGGCCGTACATAGCAAAACTGTTGTCTGAGGCTGAAGGTCGGTCGGAAAGCCCGGATAGGGCATGGTCTTAAAATGGGTAGCCTGTAATTCTTTATCCGGACTCATAAAGACTCGGATCCAATCATCGCCGACCTCGATTGAAACACCCATTTCTTCCAACTTGGCTGTCAACGGCTCCATATGCTTTGGTATGACGTTCCTGACGGTCACATCGCCACGCGTTAATGCGGCTGCCAGCATATATGTACCTGCTTCAATCTGATCCGGAATGATCGAATAAGTCGCGCCGCCTTTGATGGTGGGTGTTCCGGTTATCCGGATAACATCGGTTCCGGCTCCGCGAATATTGGCACCCATGGTATTCAGAAAATTGGCCACATCAACGATGTGCGGCTCCCTCGCCGCATTCTCAATCACGGTTATTCCTTCAGCTTTGACCGCAGCAATCATAATATTAATGGTTGCTCCCACACTGACAACGTCCAGAAAAATATGTTCCCCGCGCAGTTCTTCTGCCAAAACATGAATCTTGCCGTATTCAATGGTCACATTGGCACCCAGGGCCTCAAAGCCTTTCATATGCTGGTCGATCGGCCGTGTTCCGAAATTACAGCCGCCCGGCATATACATACTGGCTTTTCGCGATCGGCCTAAAAGAGCACCTAAAAGATAATAAGAACCCCGAATGGTTCGTACTTTCTCGTGGATCGCTTCCCAGGTTGAAATACCGCTGGGATCGACGAACAAAGAACCGTCCGGTTCGCGATCAATCTGTGCGCCTAAAGCCTCACATATTTCAATCATGGCATTTAAATCGTCAATGTCCGGCATATTTTCAATCCGACAAGGGCCATCCAAAAGCATAGCTGCTGAAATGATCCCTAATGAAGCATTTTTGGATCCGCTGATGGTTACATCTCCCGAGAGACGATGACCGCCCCTGATGATATAGTTGCTCAAGTTCTCGCTCCTTTCATAGGATTCGTCTGGTCATGTGGCCGTTGAATCTGTTTGTTTTGCCGATGGATTGGCTTGAACATAATCCTCATCACTCACATTGTTTATTTTTTGAATGACATCTGATGCGTCTTCCTGAAATTCCCATTCGAGCAAATGATCGAGGATCCGTTCCACTTGATCCTTTGTGAGTTCGCTCAGGTTTTTTTTGTCTAACTTCAATTCCTTTGCCGCTTCCATTAATTCATCTGCCGCTGCCTGGTGAAGCGGGTCAGCCAATGGGTAATCCAGCAAACAAGCACTCATTGTATCTTGAAGGACTTTTCGGGCAATTGGAATCATGGCCGTAAACTCTGTTCCTTTTCCCAAAACACTGCTGACGCTGATCTTCCCGTTATGAAGCTCAACCAGTTCACGAGCAATGGACAAGCCAAGCCCGGTCCCCCCAAACATTCTTGAGCCGGTCATATCGACCCGGTAAAATCGATCGAAGATATGAGGGATATTTTCTTTTTCGATGCCAAAGCCTGTGTCAGCCACCTTGACGTAGGCATCATCAACCAGGTAACCGATATAGACTTTGACCGATCCGCCTTTACCCGTATATTTGATGGCATTGCCGATCAGGTTGGTCATCACGCGTTCCAATGCCGTACGATCGGCAAAAACCAAAGGGATGTGGGTGAGGGT
>JAGPFK010000095.1 GCA_018056585.1 Clostridia bacterium
ACCAAGTCTTTGATTCTTTCCCATTGTTCATCTGTCAATTCATGTCGCTTACTCATGTTTTAAGTGTACCAAACCAAATGATTCTTATGGTTTCAGCAACTTTACCAATTTATTACAAATTGCAAACACGCCCTAGAGTTAACTGATCTCCGCGATATAGGGAATATTACGTCCTTGCTCTTCAATATCCATACCATAGCCAATTAACCGGGTGGCTGAGATGGTAAAACCACGGTAGGCAACCGGAACATTAATCAGTTGCTCATCCGGATTCTGTAATAACGTGCAAACTTTAATGCTGGCAGGCAAACGAGCCTGGAGTGTCTGCACCAGATAACCGGTCGTCAAACCGGTTCTGATGATATCTTCGATCAGGAGGACATGCTTTCCTGTTATTTCCAGATCGAGGTCTTTTGTGATTCGAACAATCCCTTTTTGATTGGTTGATGTCGGGTATGTGCCAATAGAGATAAAATCGATTTGGATGGGTAAGTCGATTGCTCGTGTGAGGTCCGCAAAAAAATATAATGATCCTTTTAAGACACTGATCAATATCAATTCTTTGCCGGCATAATCATGGCTGATCTGTTGACCCATTTCCTTGATCCGCTGCCGCAACGTTTCTTCGCTGAATCGGATTTTGTAGTGTTTCATTTGCTCCATCTGGTCCACCCTCTTTTATAAAGGGATTGTTCTTTCTTTAATTTTTCTGAAATCGATCAATCAAAGACTGAAAATCTTTTTTGTATACGATCTTGACATGAACACCTGGATATAATTCCTGTAAACGCTTTGCCTTTCTGTTTTTTTGAGTTACATATTTTTGACTCATTGTAGTCAACTCAATATATGTATTAAAACGAGGCAGATAAAAATCGGGACTAAAAGCAAGGGTGACATTTCCTTCTGCATCCCACTCGATGGGAAAAGTTCTGGGTTCATACACCCAATCAATCTGATACATATCAAGAATTTGCGCAAATTCCTCTTCTGATTTGTTTTTGAACAGAAACTTTCCATTCTCATGCGAAATGACGTTGGGCCGATCCGGCTGAGTTTCGGTTTGTTGCTGTATTTGACGCTGGATCTGGCGCGATTGGTGATGCTGCTCCAACAAACTAAGGATGGTGGCAGTACACGCTTCCACAGTCAGATCAGCTGTGTTCAAAATCAAATCATAAAGCTCCGGATCAGACGAATTGACACCAAAAACTGTTGAAACGAATCTTCGATGTTTTTTATCTGCCGTTGACACAATCCTGGCGGCATTTTCCTTTGAGACACGATAGAGTTCAGCAACGCGCTCAATACGAATCTCTTCCGGCGCAATAATGCGCAAGTGCACCGCGTCCGGATTGGCTGAAAAAATAACTTGTGAACCAAATCCAATCATAACAGCAGAATGATCCGCAGCAAAGTCTTTCAAAGAATCTTCCAGAATAGTCCGGTAAGTCGGACCTTTTTCTGATTCAGCCCGGAATGCCCGCGCGCTGGTTTTTAAAAGATGATATTCATTTTTGCTCGTAATGGGTTCAAAAAATCGTTGCAGGACTGTTTCACGTGTCAGCAACTCCCAGCCTGTTTTACGTGCAATAGCTTCAGCAATCTCATCCCCGTAACTGGCCATTTGTCTGGATATTGTCAAAATAGGCAAGCATAAACCCCTCCTTGCTTTTGATCAGTCAATGGACGAATCATGGCCTAATTCAATTATATCATAGGAATTGCGATTCTCGAATGGGTGATTGCCCTGAGCCAGAAATGAGGAAATGATTTTTTCAGTTTTGAATGAAGAAACTGATGTGGAGTTCGTTAAGACTCAGTTTCCTTATCTCCCACAAAGGCCAACAAATCTCCTGGCTGGCAATGCAACGCGCGGCAGAGTGCTTCAAGTGTTGAAAATCTGATTGCTTTGGCCTTTCCTGTTTTTAGTATCGAAAGGTTGCTAAGAGAAATACCAACGGCTTCCGACAGTTCCGTTAAACTCATTTTACGTTTTGCCAGCATAACATCGAGGTTCACAACAATAGGCATGTGATCTTCCTCCTTAGACAGTAAAGTCTAATTCTGTCTTGAACTGCATGGCTTGCTGGAATAAATCTGCGAATAAATAAAATAAATGACCGCCTGTAAAGCAAAGACCCGCACACATAATACAATAAAAATTTGTTATGGAACCAGAAACATGAATTTGAGTGTAAATGACAAGTACAACAAGCGGCGCGATCATCAGAAAGAAAATAAAACCAATTGATTTAAGTAAAAAAACGGATTGGGGTGTAAATGTCTGATTTCGTAACAACCTCAGCAACATCAATAAGCCAAAAAGCAGAGCAATAAAAAAGAGGCCGGCCAATACTTCGCAGATCACTAAAACCGGCACGCGCATAAAAGAGAGGTAGGCATAAGTGGGATCGGCGGCAATCCTTTGGCTCAACGGCACCAGATAAATTGCGAACAAAGCGACGCAAATCATCATGGTCAGAAGGCCCAGACCAATAAAGATGATATGTATTCTATTCATTTTCATACAAAATCCTCCTAGATAAAAATGTTGTCAACACGATTGACAGCACCACCTCCATTGCACTTATTATTATACCTATGTTTTATTGATAGTCAATAAATATTTATTGATTATCAATATATCCAATCATAGATGAAGGCTTCATGATGGATTATTAGATTCTCAGTTCAGGCTGAATGTTCCGCCGTTTCAGGCATGCCTTCCAGGATGGCAACAAATGAACTGGCCAGTTCCGGATCAAATTGAGTTCCAGCAAAACGGTTGATTTCTGCCAGTGCTTCCTGTTGGTTTCTTTTATCCTGATGAGCGCGATGATGAGTCATTGTGTCAAACGCGTCGATAATCGTAAAAATGCGGGCAAGTTTTGGAATCTTTTCGCCTTCCAGCCCACCAGGATAACCGGATCCATCCCAATGCTCATGATGGCAAAGAACGGATTGTGCTATTCCTGAAAATTCAGGGAATGATATGGCAATTTGGTAACCTTTTTCCGGATGCTTTTTGACCATTTCCCATTCTTCCTGAGTGAGCCGGTTAGATTTTTGAAAAACATGATCCGGTATGTATATTTTTCCGATATCATGCAGCAGGGCAAGCCGGATGAGATCTTCCTCCTCGTTTTTATTCAGAGCGATCGCCGGGCTCCATAAATGAGCAATTTTTTGAAGACGCTTGATGTGTTCTTCTGTTTCATCGCTTTTTTTATACAGTAAGTCTAAAACAGACTGTAGAAAAGTACTGTATATATTTCCTTTCAATAACTTATGCTGATACATGCGATCTTCGGCTAACTTAAGTAAGCCTTCGATGTCGCAGGTTCCGTCGGAATGTGTGGCACTCCCTAAAGATAAACTGGGGCGGATGGGTGTTGCCTCAGAATGATTGCATAAATCAATTATTCTTTCCTTGACTGCTTCCGAGGATGCTTCGTCGGTTTGAGGCAAGATGATCACAAACTCATCGCCGCCCCAGCGGGCCACAATATCTTCTTTCCGTGTTGCCTGCTTTAAAATATGGGCTATCGAGATAAGTAGCCGGTCGCCTTCCTGATGACCAAAAATGTCGTTTGTCAGTTTGAGACCATCACAATCTCCCATGATTAAAGTCAGCGGATATTGCCTTTGAACGTTTAATCGCCTGAGCTCTTCCACGAAAAAGGCTCTGTTGTATAGATCGGTCAGGTTGTCGTGATAGCTGATGTATCGGATTTGATCGGCTTTTTGTTTTTCAAAGGTTACATCCCGGAAGATGATCACCTTACCGTAAACGGAACCGCTCTGATCTTCGATCAGTGAACAGCTTACGGTAATATAGTAATCTTTACCATCCCGTGACCAAAGCCGGATACTGTTATCTTCTGATTCATCAGAATAATTCAAGGGTTCCGACAAGGAGCTGCTTTGATGATTGATGCAGATTGGGAGGCTTGTATTCATAACCATTGTGAGCGGCTTTTGCTGCGCTTCTTCAAAACTCCAGCCCGTCAATCTTTCTGCTGATTGATTCATACTGATGATTCGATCCGAAATGTCTGTAGAAATAACGGCGTCTCCAATGGACTGAAGTGTGGTAAAAAGGCGTTTTTCATTCAGATACAATACCATTTCGTTCTCTTTTCTCTTGAGTGCGTTGATGATAATCTCACCGATCAGGCAAATGAGCTTCAAATCGCTTTCCAGCCAGCTTCCCTGATATTTAGGCAGAGAAAAATGAAAACAGCCAGGCCGCTCATTTGCCAAAGTGATCGGAACTGAGATATTTTCATAATCTGCTTCGGATCCATAACCTTTATCATGACCGTTTTCTGATGAATCAGAAACAGACCGGGCCCGATAACAGATCGGATTTTGAATTGTTTCGGAAGGAAAAACGAAAATGGCACATTCAGCGATGTCCTCCATCTCACAGATTTTTCTCAGAACATCTTCGATCGCCTGGTCGATTTCATCGGTAGAAACGGAAACAAAGCGCTTGGATACGTCGGTTATCACCTCGTCTATTTTAAGCCGATGCAGCAACACCGCTTCAGTTTCCTTTATTTTTGTGATGTCTTCCAATTCAAGGGTTGCGCCCATGAATTGATCCTGATCAGATAGAGCAGGGTAGATGGTCGCATGAAATACCACATGATGATCACCCCTTGGCTGCATGATGAGATCTGTCGAGACCGTGTTTCCTGATTTTAATTGGTTGAGAGACTCTGTTTCGTCAGAAATGAAAGAACTGACATAGCGCAGAAATGGTTTGCCTATTATGTTCCGGGGCTCTTCTCCGAGTATATGTGCAACCTCTTGTGCTACATATAAAATTGTGCCATTGGCTGCGAGACATACGGTGGATCCATGAACGAGTCTGGCTAATGGGGGCTGTGTCTGACCGATTGATTTCGAAATTTGCTTTATAAAAACAGCAATTACCAACGGATTACCCATGCAGGCAAAATACACTTGAGAGCAGACAGGAAGTGTTTTAAAGGATCCGGAACCACACCTGATTGCATAGGTCTTTGTAGGATCCAAACCATCCTGCAAGGCCTGATTGATCTGCTGCGCAGCCGGTAAAACTTCATGGGAAGCTAAAAAATCAAGAAAGCTGCGGCCTTTTATGGATTGATTGGCGAAGTAGCCTAAAATACCCATCAAGCAAGGGTTAAAGACAAGGATCGAGCCATGCAGATCGAGAATGGCAAGCAGATCAGGCCGGATTTGAAGAAGAAAGTGAAAGAAAAGCTGTTCGTCAGAGGAAGATCTGGCTTCTGGCTGAAAAATCTGCTGTTGTCTGCTTTCATGAATCAAGTCAAAAGCTGAATCAAGGAACAGGCCAAGAATGTGTTCTTGCTCTGAATCTGAAAGCAGATTTTCCCGGAAAGTTGATCGGTACACAGGCTGATCTTTCAGCTTATGGAACGTTTCTTCCTGATCCAGGAGTTTCTGCTTTAAAAGCAGGTTTTGCGCCGTCAAATTTTTGGTGACATGTTTTTGCTTTTCATATTCTTGTCTAAAACGTCCTGCATATTGCGCTAAAGAAAGAGCCAGGACCGGATGCAACACACCGTATATGATAACAGGCGGCAAAAACACAATAGAAGAAAAATACAGCTGCCAGGAGCTGAAAAGTCCAAGGAACAAACCAACTGATAAAGCGATGAGCCGACCTGAAACCAAACCGAACCAGACCGCACAGGCCAGACTGCTCACCATCAGCCAGGACGAAAACGGATCCGGTTTGGCTATGACAACGAAAATGTATTCAACAACTAATAAAGCTGTGACGATAACGAGAATAAGACGACTGTCAGGACGCGGACGCATCATTGGATAGCACTTCCAGTGAAAAAGTCTGGCTTTACATTCACAAAAACCAGTTTATGACATGGCCCAAATGACGGATGTGTTTTTTTTCTTAAGCCTTCTATAAGATTATTTTAGCTTTTTTCAGTTCATCCTTCAAGAGCACAAGCCATAAGAAGAATCCCAACTGCCCCCTATGCATTTATACATAATCTGTACATCTGCAAAAAATGCGATAAAATGAGATTAGATAAAAACAATCTGGCATAAAAACTGGGAATGAATAAGATGGAGGATATTTTATGAGTAATCAGTTTTGTCGGCATTGCGGACAAACATTGGAATCAGGTGTTCTATTCTGTACTCATTGCGGCTATTCGGTTGATGTGCCCGCTCATTCAGATGAAATGAGGGCAGACGCTCAATTATCCGCTCAGCCAACACAAACCATGCCTTCTGAAAAAAGAAAATTGAGAATATCTATCATGCCCTTTCTGCTTGGCATTATC
>JAGPFK010000096.1 GCA_018056585.1 Clostridia bacterium
GCAGAGCTCAGGCCTGCACCACATCCATGGCTATTTCAGCCCAGCGCCAGAGTCGCTGCGGTTCATATTTTACGGTGCTGATGTCCTTCAGGATTAGTTCAAGCGGACAACCATACCGGCGGCAGACATCAACGGAATGCCAAAGATGGTCCCGCACCTCTTGTTCGTCAAATTGAGGCGCTGCCAACAGAGCCGGATTCGGTTTTCGCGAAAAAACGTAATCGCCGCGGATTTCTGATGCGCCAAGCTCTTCATTAACCCATGGGCTCATGGATACTTTACGCAGATGAGGAATGCGGCGGACTTGCTTCATTTTTCGATCCAGTGGGTCGCAACATCCATAATAGACAAGCCCAAAACGTGAAAACAAGGGCATATTAGGCTCTATCTCAAATTTCTCAAACATTTCGGGGGATACCGTTGCAAATACCTGGGCCAAACCAAACATCCACAGATCCTTTGTTCTTGGTTTTTCAGGATCAAAACCAGGCGCAGGCAGCTCATCCGTGTAGGCACCCGTGCAATGGATCAGCGGCTGATGATCAATCAAGAGTCCTTGCTCCTCCAGCTGATCCAACATCAACATATAGCCTTCAACCATCCGATTGGCCAGAGCCAGCATAAAATCCGGCCGGTCAACCAATGCATAAAGTAATTCTTCAACACCCATCCAGGTGCTGATGGGATCCCAGACAGATAAATAGGGATCCACACCCTGCGGTTTGACTTCCAAAAGCCCATCAAAGACAGTGTGCGCAAAATCCAGGCGGCGCTCTGTTTCCGCCGTATCGTGGGTAATCACCGGCATCTTGATTTTCCCCAGATCCTCATCACGCTCAAATTGATTTTTATAAGCATGACCAACCACGCTGCTCGTCTCATCGCTGATAGCAATCTGCTCTTTAACCTCAAGACCAAAACCTGTGTTTTCTACAGCCTTTGGCACGCGTAAAACCGGTTCAACCACACGATCCACGGGAAAATGGTGCCATTGATACAGAATCTGACGGAACTGTTCTTCATATTGGCGTGCTTCTTTAGTCACGCACTGAAGCGTTAGTTCATCGTCAACATTCATCTCATTCCAGCAGACCTGGTCGATCGCAACCATGGGGCGAATTGGCTTTTTCCCATTCAGTGCTTTCCAGAGACGTATTTTTTCCTTCTGAATGGGCAAGGCTGCGATTTCAGCAATTTCTGCAGCCAGACTTCGCAAAATGTTTTTATCGGATTCCATCGGTTGAAACTCCTTCTTCCTGATAATAGCCTTCCTCCTCGAGAACTTTCATGATCAAATCATAGCGCTCAAGCGGCATCCCTGTGTACACACAATTAGAAGTTGAGAAGATGTAACCATAGCCAGGCATGCCGTGACGCAGGCAATAGCGGGCAGATTCAATAACCTGGGCATCTGTGCCTGTTTCAAGCAGACCGCAGTTGACATTTCCAATCAAGCAAACACGGTTTCCATATAGGCGTTTTACTTCCGCGATATCCACGCCCGCTTGCGGATCCAGAGAATGAAGGGCATGCGGGTTCGCTTCAATCAACTGATCGATGATCGGCATGATGTTGCCGTCTGTGTGTTTAATGGTGTAAAAGCCCATATCCCGGTATCCCTGAATCAGGCGGGCCAAGTAGGGTGTTACGAATTCACTGAACTGAACAGGGCTTAGAAAAGGTCCTGTATTGAAGCAATAATCCGAACAAAGTGCAAATCCGTCCAACAGTTTTTCACGTTCCAGTTTTTCTGCCCGCTTAAGGGCTTTATCCACCCGTTCAGCCGCCTCTTCATGAACCTTATCGGGTTCATCTGCCAGTCGGTAAACGAAATCAACCATTTGGTCACCGCTTGGGATTTCAAAAGTTGCATCTCCATGCAGCATGAGAAAATACTGATCACCGCTTAACTCCCGGATTCGGTTCAAAAGGCGTATGGTTTCAATTTCAGTGCCTGGATTCGGATGGACAAAGATGGCGTCGTGCCCATAAGCTCTCGCTATATCAATGAAAATCCTTGCTATGTCATCACGGTGTAAATCCTGTTCGCGTCGTGACATTTGATCCCACTGAGCGTAATAACGGTGTGAAGGATGGACCTTGCCCAGCTTTTCCATGGTCAGATAAAAAACAAGTTCAAAAGTCGGCACGCACCCTTGTATAGGCCTGCGCTCCAAAGCGGCTATAAAGCGCTCACGTGGCTGTAATTTCATTTGGTCACCTTCCTTTTTCAATTGCATTTTGTATATCACTTTGAAGTGGTAAATATAGTGTATCAAAAATCAAGATGTAGGATCTGACATAGAGTTTATTTCTTGTCACATTGTTTGCAAGAGCCATGCAATCAGACCGGCGATTACAGGAAGAATCAGGCTGCTGGCAATATGAATGGAGGTAAAATGCGAACCCATGACAGCCATTTCAAAGGGAATCCGTGAAACAGACCAAAGGCCCCAGGCGGATACCATGGAGACCCCGGTTGGAAGACTTGCGCCCATCTTTAAAATCCCGGCAAAAAGCGGAAAGGCAGCATAAGGGGAGCCAGGCGTCAGGCCTCCAATTAACGTTCCCATTAAGATACCAACAAAACCGGATTTTTCTCCCAGATAGGAGGAAATAATCTCCTTAGGAATGAGCGATTGCAAAAAAGACGCCACAAGCATGGAGGAAATAATCAAAACAGAATAATGAAGGCAAAGAGTCAGCCCCGATTTGCAAGATGAAACAGCCGCTGAAGGCTCTTTTATCAACAAAATTAAAAATAAGACAACCGCAGCGACAAGAAAACCGATTGTGGTCGAATCAAAGATTTTATTCGGCAAACAAATCGCCTCCCTTCTTAGATCTGCTGACTGTAAAGTTCTTTATAAATCGGCTTAATGGAATCTTCCGCCGGGAGGCGATCTGCCGATGACACTTAAGATGTTCGATGTGAAATGTCCATCTCAGACAACATTCATATCTTCTGGAATCTTTTTAAGTGTCAGGCACAAAAATGCAAGTTTGACGGCTCTTTTATCTCTGATCAGGTTTGATTGGCATTCGCCGCAGCGCCTTCCTCCGTCTTGCGGCTAAGAGCCGAAAGTTTTTCCTGATAGGCCTGTAATTTTCGTGTCGCTCGTCCGAAAACAGTATCAGGTGGATATTGTCCCTGTTCATCTTTCTCGCCAGCCGGATATCCTGTCAGCAACTCGAGACCCTCTTCGACGGTTTTGATGGCGTAAATGCTGAATTGTCCGTCTCGAACCGCATCGACGACTTCATCTTTCAGCATAAGGTTGTCAACATTCTGAGTAGGAATAATGACCCCTTGATCGCCTGTCAGGCCTTTAGCTTTGCAAATATCAAAGAAACCCTCAATTTTCTCTGTCACGCCGCCGATGGGCTGAAGACGTCCCAACTGATTGACGGAGCCGGTCATGGCCAGACTCTGCTTAATGGGCAGATCGGCCAGGCTGGAGATGATGGCGCACAATTCTGTACACGATGCGCTGTCTCCATCAACGCCTTCGTAATTTTGTTCGAAAGTAATCTGTGCGGTCAGGCTCAACGGAAATTCCTGAGCAAGACGGGATCCCAGATAACCAGACAAAATGAGCACTCCTTTATCATGTATCTGACCGCTCATCTTGGTTTCACGCTCAATATTAATCACACCGCCTTTACCCAGATAGGTGACGGCTGTGATGCGTGATGGCTGCCCAAAAACATAACTTCCCAGCGAGATAATGGATAAGCCATTGATTTGACCAATAACGGAACCTTCCGTATCAATCATAATCTTATCCTGCAAAATCATCTCCTGAATTTTCTCTTCGATACGATTGTTTCGGTACTTACGCTCCTGGATGGCCTGTTCAACATGCGACGCTTCCACAAATGAACTTTGGGCGGCTTTGGCCAGAGCATGGGACTCATAAACCACCTCCCGCACTTCATTAAATCGCGTTGACAATTTATTCTGGCTGCCGGCCAGACGCGACCCATGTTCCATAACGCGGGCCAAGCCGTCCTGGCTGAACGGGATCAACGATTCGCTGTCACAGATCGAGCGGATGAACGAGGCATATTTGCTGATATTGTCTGTATTGCGTGGCATCTCTACATCAAACTCAACCTTCACTTTAAACAACTTTTGGAAATCCTCGTCATGGGATAAAAAATAATAGTAGATTGGACTGCCGATCAAAATGACCTTCAAATTAAGCGGGATCGGTTCCAGACTCATGGTTGATATCGGAACATACCGATATTGTTCGCCGATGTTCTCCACCGAAATAGACCGATAATTCAGAACCCTTTTGAGCGTATCCCAAACAAATGGCTCCATTAGAACGTCTTTAGCCTGAAGGATCAAATAGCCGCCGTTTGCCTTATGTACCGCTCCCGCTTTAGCCATCGTAAAATTCGTCGAAACCAACATCATGTGGCTGCGGTATTCAATTTTACCGAACAAGCTGTAATAATATGGAAATGGCTCACTGATAACCGGAGCTCCTTCAGTCTTTTCATTGTTGACAAATAAATTAACCCGATAGGGCATAAACCGATCATCTAATTCAGGCTGCATCATAAAGGGGGGCATCATCGGATTCTCTCCCTGGCTGATCTCTCGCTTAAACAGCTCGTGATTACTGGCAACATCTGTCAAAACAGCTTCCAGGTAAGCGGTGATTTTGGGATAGTCCTTGTATTTTTCGATCAGCCTCTGAACAAGCGGCTCAGCCGCATTTCGCGTAATCTGTTTTTCCAGCTCAAGTATTTTTTCTTTGGCTTGTTTTTCAAGCATCCGGCCAGCATGTAGGGTTTCTTCCAGTCTTTTTTCAAGAATACGCCCTCGCTCTTCATAAGCGCGCTGTTCTGATAGCGGCAGCTGGCTGAATTCCTCAGCAGACAAAGGTTTATTGCCCTTCATCGGGACAAAAAGGAATCGGCCAGGCACCTGCCTGAGCATAAATCCGGCTTGACGCGCTTCCTGATCAATCGCCTGGAAAGCTTCTTTCATCTTTTCCTGAACTTCCTGGACAATGGCATCCTTTTGCAGCTCGAAATCACTGCTTTCAAACGATTTGGGAATTGTCATCCGTAAATCCCCAACCAATTCTTCCATGTCCTGCTGAAAAACACGTCCCATGCCGGCACGTAAAGAAACGGCTTGTGGATTATCTTTGTCATTAAAATTATGAATATAGCACCAATCATCCGGAACCGGTTGTTGGGCTGCCACGTGGTTGACCACCGTATTGACATAGGTACTTTTCCCCGTTCCCGGAGGGCCAACAACAAAAATGTTATAACCATGAACAGACATATCGAGGCCAAACTGCATGGACCGGACAGCCCGTTCCTGACCAATGACACCTTCCAATGGCGGTACATCCATGGATGTCTGATAATAGCTTAATTCTTCTTGCCCATCGCATTTTCTTTTTAGTTGTTCTACAGGAATACGCAAATGATCGATGTGATTCATGTTTTTGCCTCCTTTATTGTACGCGCCAACTTTTCATTGTTCGGCTCAGGAGACATCTGAACAGGTGGACCGGTGCCGACATATTTTCACACAGCGCTTTATTCTATTTTACCATATGTATACGGGAAAAGTTTCAGTCCTGAGGCACAAACCTGAAAAGAGCACCGCCAAGGGGACTCAAAGAAAAATCATAATTTTTTTAGAAAGGAACGAGAGTATTCACGAAGCGGATATAAACCTGCTGTGCGCCTGTTCTGCCGGAGACCTTTTGTCGCGGCTAACTGGATCTGTCTGGGAAAAACGCGGAGCCGAGGCGGATGGATCGAAAAAGCCTATAAGCTTAACCGCAAAGTAAACCTGATGCGGAGAAGCCTGTATATGAATCAGCAGAAGGCCGTCTTTGCTCGTTTTGACATTCTTGTTGCAGAAGCTTTTAAAAATATCCGCGCCGGCCAAACAAGATCAAGCACAAGATGACAGCCTGGCTGCCGTATGGGATTTTGCCGTTTGCTTTTCAGATACAATCACGCCGTCAGGCCAGCCGAGAACGGTAAAGGTCGCTTGGCCTGGCTGAGCAGCCAGCAGATATCTCCGACCTCTGCACCCATGTGGCCTGTTACCACTGGCAAATCGGAAATAAGATCCTTACAAAAAACGTCGCAGGTACACGATGGAGCCTCATTTTTCCGGCAGGTGTCAGGCCATGACCGGTTTTCATTTGCTGATGAATCTGGTTCAACGCCTGGATCAGCTGCTGCCGCTGCTTCATAACAT
>JAGPFK010000097.1 GCA_018056585.1 Clostridia bacterium
AGTCGTCACCGCCCAACCGGTTGTTTCCGCTGGTTGCCAAAACCTCAAAAACACCATCTCCGATTTCAAGGATAGAGACATCAAATGTCCCGCCGCCTAAGTCAAAGACCAAGATTTTCTGGTCAGATTCTTTGTCAAGCCCATAAGCCAATGCAGCGGCAGTCGGTTCGTTGATGATACGCAAGACTTCCAGTCCGGCGATTCGGCCGGCATCCTTGGTTGCCTGTCGCTGCGAGTCGCCGAAATAGGCCGGCACCGTAATCACAGCCTGCTTGACGGGCTCACCTAAATAAGCTTCTGCATCTGTCTTTAATTTCTGCAGAATCATAGCTGAGATTTCCTGAGGCGTGTACTGTTTGCCGTTAATCGTAACCCTGTAGTTGGTACCCATTTCGCGTTTGATGGACATGATTGTTCGTTCCGGATTGGTCACAGCCTGACGCTTTGCCACTTGTCCGACCAAGCGCTCGCCTGTTTTTGTAAAAGCAACCACAGAAGGGGTTGTTCTGCTCCCTTCCGCATTGGGTATCACAACTGGTTCGCCGCCTTCCACTACGGCAACGCATGAGTTGGTTGTTCCAAGATCAATTCCAATGACTTTTCCCATTTTTATTCCTCCTAAATACCAATATCTTTTATCGGTTAATTTGCAACTTTAACAATGCTGTGACGGATAATGCGGTCTGCCCGCTTATACCCTTTACATAACTCTTCCACGACCACCGATGCGCCAACGGAATCATCTTCAATATGTGCAATGGCGTCGTGTAAATTGGGGTCGAAAGGCTTGCCACAGCAATCAATGACCTCGACTCCCAGTTTATCCAGGATATCCTGAATTTGTTTTCTGATCATACTGATTCCTTCGGCAATTTTTTTTGCCTCTTCACTTTGATACTGATCAGCCGAGAACTCAGCTCGGTCAATATTATCAATCACAGGAAGCCACAGGCGAATCATTTCGACGATGCAGTCCTCGTAGATTGATTCCTTTTCTTTCTGGCTGCGTTTACGATAATTATCATACTCAGCCATCAGACGGATATATTGATCCGAAAGCTCTGCAATCCTCTTTTCTTTTTCGGCAAGTTCAGCTTGAAGCGCTTTGATGGTTTCATCCAGCTGTGCGACAGGCAGCTCTGCCTTTTGTTCAGCGCTGATCCCTTTTTCTTTTTGCTGTTCTTGCTGCTCCATCAGCTGCTCATCTTTCGGCTGGAGCAGTTCTTCTTGTTGTTCGTTGTTTTTCATTTGCGTTGATCCTCCACGATATCTTCTCCGCGGGCCAGCTGCCGCAGGTGTTCATTGATGGTTTTTCTGACAAAGCTGATGTGTGAGATAACCTTTCCATAGGCCATCCGTCTCGGACCAATCACACCGATCCGCCCGGCAATGACATCGCCGACTTTGTATGTTGTGGTCACAAAGCTGCACTCCTGCAATTCTTCAACTGTAATTTCCTGACCAATGCGGATCATGTAGGATGGCGCTGACTCTGTTGATTTTTCCTGAATCATAGCCTTGCGCTGCTCATCGGGCTGCCATTCTTTCATCTCACTCATATACCCGGCAATCAGGCCGTCTCTTGCCAGTGTATCGTAAAAAGACCTGGCCTTATCAATGTCCCGAAACTCCGGATAGCTGAGCAGACGATGCTGTCCCTCAATATAGAGTTCCAGATTCTCAGCCTGCTTGATAGACACGTATGCTTCGTACACAACCTGATTGAGCAGGTTTTCCGGAATCGGCATATTGCGTGCTGCAGAAACAACGGCCACAAGCGTGATGTCATCCACCCGCATGCCCGTTATGCCCTCTTCGATTGCCGCTGCAATTTGCATGAGCTGATCGGCATCCAGAGCATCCGGTACCCGAACCACACGATCCTGCACGACACCAGCCGACAAAACAACGACAACCAAAGCTCGTCCGGGCTCAATCATCAATATCTTGATCTGCTGTAAGTGACTGCGCCTCATATGCGGTGACAGCGCAACCGACAGATAGCCGGTTCGCTCCGACAGGATGTTCGATGCTCTGCGGATCAAAACGGTCAATTCATCAAGGCTGTCATGCAAGTATTTTCGAATCTTCTCTGCCTCTTCATCCGACAAATCTTCGATTTCGATGAGGCTGTCCACATAGGCCCGATAACCTTTATCTGACGGAACCCGTCCAGCTGAAGTGTGTGGCTGCTCTAAGTACCCCAGCGTTTCGAGTTCGGCCATCTCATTGCGTATGGTCGCCGAACTGATATTAAACTGATGACGACTCACCAACGCTTTGGAAGCGACCGGCTCCGCTGTGGCGATATAGTCCTCCACAACAGCTTTGAGTATATTCTTTTTTCGCTTATCAAGCAATTGTTCTGCCGACATGACTCGGCTAACCCCTTTCTCCTTTCATTCAAAAGTTCTTGTATCTACAAGCATTAGCACTCTACCTGGTAGAGTGCTAACAATAATTTACCACCAACACCGCCATCTGTCAATTGACCAGGCCACTTTTTGTGAAGTTGACCATTTCAAGAATAAAATCCAATCGGATCAACGAACAAATGCCTGAAAAACCTGATTGGCCAGATCAAGCCCCAAGGAACTCAAACAAACAGCTTCCTTTGTAAACAGGATCAGACCCCGCCGGCTGAGCTCAGCCAGCTCATGAGCAAAGACAGTACGCAAGTCACAGCCAAATCTTAAAATAAACGCGTCATAGCGAACGCCCGCGTCCAAACGGAGTCCCAAAAGCATCATTTCGCGCATGGCTTCTTCACGATCGACAGATTCCTGGGGAATAAATATTTGATGCGCGCCTTCTTCTTTATCGGGCGGACAAGCCGCGCGGTTTTCATCGAAAGCAAAAAAATAATCGTCCAGACTTTCCGTGTTGCTGCTGCGCAAACCCCGAACATACCGATGCGCGGCAACACCAAAGCCAAGGTATGGCCGTGCCTCCCAATAAACCAGGTTATGCCGGCATTCATAGCCTGCGCGCGCGCTGTTGCTGATTTCGTAAGGTGAAAGCCCCTGGTTCTGAAGCATCTTTCGAACCAAATGGTATTGACGACGCTCCAGTTCGTCAGGCGGTAACCTCACACGTGAGGCGGCTGCTGCTTGAGATAAGGGCGTGCCTTCTTCCAGGATCAGGCTGTAATAGGAAACATGCGGCAAGGACTGTTCAAGGACAAACGCAACCGTTTCCCTGACATCGCCGAGAGACTGCATAGGCAAGCCAAGAAGCAAATCGGCGTTGATGTTTTCAAATCCTGCCTGCCGCGCTTCATCGACGCTGATTATGAAATCCTGAGCGGTGTGCCGACGCCCAAGCAATTGCAAAAGATGAGGCTGGATCGCTTGCAGGCCTAAACTCAGGCGATTGATACCGGCCTCGCGCAAGGCCCTGAGCTGCCCTTTTTTAATTGTTTCTGGATTGGCTTCCAGAGTCCATTCATAGGTATCGGAAAGGGTGAATGTTTCCTTTACAGATGAAATGAATGAAAGCAAGAGATCGGTCGACAGAACGGTTGGCGTTCCGCCCCCGATATAAAGTGTTTCCAAAGGCGCCAAAAGATGGGGGCTGGTTTCTTTTAAGTCTTCTGCCGCAGCCGACATCTCCTTGACTAACGCCTGAATATAAGCCTGATGCCGATTTGTATCCTGGCATGGGAAAGAAATAAAGTCGCAGTAGGTGCATTTGCGAACACAGAAAGGAATGTGAAAATAGACCGCCGTGACAGGCTGGTCTGACCACTCAGTCAATCCGATTCAACCGGCTTTCCGTCATCATGAACCCATTCTGATAAAGAAACTGCAAGTCCTGCCATGTTCTGAATATCAGATGGAATAATGATTTTGGTTGCTTTTCCATCGGCCAGCTGCCCCAGCGTCTCGAGGCTTTTCATGGCCAGAACAGACTGATCGATGCCCGCTTCCTTGAGCATCTTAAGGCTGCGAACCGAAGCTTCCTGAATTTTAATCATCGCTTCTGCCTTGCCTTCCGCTTCGCGGATGGCCGTTTCCCGCATCGCTTCGGCCCGGAGAATCGCCGCTGTTTTTTCACCCTCGGCCAGCAGAATGTTTTCCTGCTTCTGCCGTTCTGCTTTCATTTGATTTTCCATCGCAATGAGAATATCCTTTGGCGGAATCATATTTTTGACCAGAACCCGCTTTGTTTCAATACCCCATGAACGGGTCGCTTCATCCATCGCTTCGTGCAGGCGCTCATTGATTTGTTCACGCAAAGCAAAGACTTCATTCAATTCCATATCCCCAATGACACTTCGCAATGTTGTGGCCATGAGGTTCTCTATGGCCATAAGGGGATTTTCAATGCTGTAGGCATAGAGCCTGGGATCAATAATCTGGTAGTAAAAAACCGCGTCAATTTGTATGGTGACATGATCTTTTGTGATCACCGCTTGAGGGGGAAAATCAATGACTTTTTCCTTTAAAGAAACAACTTTGGAAACGCGTTCAATGATCGGGATTTTAAATCTGATACCGGCTGTCCAGGTCGTTTGGTAAACACCCAGCCTTTCAATGATGAAGCTGGTGGCCTGCGGCACAATACGAATATTGCGGATAATCAAAACAACAATCAGGATCAGAATCAAAACCCTTAAAAACCACGTTCCAAAGGACGCCGACGAGGTGCTTAAAGCCCATTGCAACCCTGTGGTCAATTGCATGGCACTTCCTCCTTTTCACTTATTCCGATGATGAAATCATTTCGTCCTCGTTCTCACTGCCTTGCGTTGTATCTGATGCTATTTTTGCATCATAAACACCTTTTCGAATGGCCTCAATAACAACGAAGGCTGTATTGTTGACCCGCTTGCTCAAATGATCGGCCGACTGAATACCGGACATCCCGTTCGATTTCAATGTGACTTTTCGCTGCTGGTTCATGATCTGGCTGATATAAGCGGTTGAATCGAATGGGGTATGGCGGATGGCGCCATTTGTTGAAGAAAAAGCAGGATTTTTACTTTCTTTTAAATCGTCCAGGCTATCACCATCATAATCGTAGGACTCAAAAAAAACAATGGGAATGCCGCATTCATCAAACGGGATGTAATCGGATTCGGTCAAAGTCCATTCGCGGAATAAAACGGGGGTGTCCACGCCATCAATGGTGACATCAAAATTGCATTGGTTGGTATAGAGCATATAGCCATTGTTGGAATAAAGTTCGTACTCGTAAAAAACATCCGTTACTTCGTAAAGCTTCCGACGCTTTTCATACGATTTCTGATAATTGCTGCGCAGGCTGTTGCGCCCGGCATGCGCGTATACCTTGTCACCCGCGTAAATGGAATCGATGCAGTACATGGCGTCGGTTGACGCCATGTCTTCTGATGTCATCCGACTGACAAAAGAACGGGCTCCGGCCCGACCGGCCTCCCCCGCGCCAAAAGCGACCAAAATGACATCATATCCCATCTTTTCGTTTTGTATTTCACGCGCAATCGTCATCAAGGCACCGATACCGGACGCATTGTCATGGATGCCGTCATAATCAGGAAGCGATGGCTCTTTAATCTCCTCTTCAGGCACAGAGGTTTCTGTCTCTTCCGATTCCGGTATTGGAGTCGGTGACAGGGTGGGTTCAGTCGTTTGACGATAAGCCTCAACGTCTTCTACTGAAAAAAAGGCATCATAATGCGCGCCAACAATGACCTGTCGTTTGAAATACTCCTCGTTTCCTTCTTCATCTGTTCTCGTAAATCCCTGTCCCGGAAGTGTCACACAGATGTTGCGAGAGGTTCTTGTTGCCCCGGATTCATCCGTAAAGCTAAAAACGTTCATTTCCGGTTCATAGCCCAGCTCTTCCAATTCATCGATAATCAAATCACCAGCCAGATCCTCCTGTTCGGATCCAGGGCTTCGGTTTGGGTATTTCTGGGCCAGCTTCAACGCGAAATTTGATCCATATGACCCATAATCGGCTGGCTTTTCCTCAGCTTCGGCCTCGTTTTGACAGGCTGTCAGAGGAAAAAGAAAAACGGAAAATAAAGCCATCAGCAAAACAAGATAAAAAGAGCGGCCATATAAAGCCACAGGTGTTCCTTTATGCATAGCATCAGCTCTGGCAGAATAATAAAGCCGCCAAGGCTGCCTCCTTTCAATTGATCCAGAATATATCCCGACACTGGACCAGAATACAGTTTCATTTTACTTGGCTCTCTGCGTTCGTGCAAGCAAATCGTTTCATAAGCTTGCGATATTGGCTTGGCAAAAGGCCGA
>JAGPFK010000098.1 GCA_018056585.1 Clostridia bacterium
CCACGACAATATCGGAAATGGAAACGTCTTCTGTCTCGCCGGAGCGATGTGAGACAACCGCTGTCCAATTATTTCTCATGGCCATTTCAATAGCAGCGAGAGTCTCTGAGAGCGTGCCAATCTGATTGAGCTTGATCAGAACAGAGTTGCTAACCCCAAGGTCAATGCCTTTCTGGATGCGTTCCGTGTTGGTAACAAAAAGGTCGTCGCCAACCAGCTGTATTTTCTTGCCTAACCGACTGGTCAACATTTTCCAGCCTTCCCAATCTTCCTCGGCTAATCCGTCTTCGATCGAAACAATCGGATAGCGTGAAACGAGATCGGTCCAGTAATCGACCATTTCTGCGCTGGTTTTGAATACACCTGACTTCCAGAACAGGTAGCTGCCTTCTTTTCCGGCCGCTTTCGCTTCATCATAAAGCTCTGTTGCCGCTGGGTCCATGGCAATGGCAATATCCGTTCCGGGCCTGAATCCAGCGGCTTTGATGGCCTCAACGAGTAAAGCCAGCGCATCTTCATCACTCTCTAAATTAGGCGCAAAGCCGCCTTCGTCACCAACAGCTGTTGATAAGTGACGGCTTTTGAGCAATTTTTTAAGTGTATGAAAAACTTCAACGCCCCACTGCAAAGCCTGACGAAACGACTCGGCGCCAATCGGCATGATCATAAATTCCTGTAAATTGATGCTGTTGTCCGCGTGTTTACCGCCGTTGATGATATTCATCATGGGGACAGGTAAAACATGAGCCTGAACACCACCTAAATATTGGAACAGATGCAGACCGAGTGATTGTGCAGCTGCTTTTGCGCAAGCCAATGACACAGCCAGTATGGCATTGGCGCCAAGTCTGGCTTTGTTTGGCGTTCCATCCAGTTCGATCATCAGACGATCAATACCCTGCTGGTCAAAAACGTCAAAACCTTCCAGTTCAGGCGCGATGAGTTCATTGACATTCTGTACAGCCTTGAGCACGCCCTTGCCAAGATAACGAGTCGGATCTTCATCGCGCAGCTCTACAGCCTCAAATGCGCCTGTCGACGCACCTGAAGGAACAGACGCACGGCCAATCGAGCCATCCTCGAGTTCGACTTCAGCTTCGACTGTCGGATTACCGCGAGAATCTAAAATCTCCCGCGCCCACACGCCGATAATGAATAATTCTTGCATA
Organism: Clostridia bacterium; assembly: GCA_018056585.1. GTDB lineage: Bacteria > Bacillota > Clostridia > Saccharofermentanales > UBA5734 > JAAYBY01. The sequence goes on from JAGPFK010000098.1 coordinate 1,170, forward strand.
AATGACAACCCCTTTCCGATTTGCTTATGTCGCCTCATTTAAGGCCGGCAGCCGGAGAAAATTATCTTATGCAGGCCAGGCTGCCAATATCAAATTATATCATGAATCAAGGAAAATATTGATTTTAAAATCAAAAGCTCATTGCCGAGTAGATCGTTGCCTGAAGTTTTGGTATGAAGCGTATATGGTCAGCCGGCAGTCGCTGCGTCATGTAGACAATGGTCATTTCATCGGCTGGATTGACGCTAAACCAGGTTCCGGCAGCGCCATCCCATCCGAATTCTCCGGACGAGGCCAGACTGCCGGCTAAAGCAGGATCCATCAGCGTACGTACAGACAGTCCGTAGCCATAGCCGCGCAAGGTATCCCAGTTGCAAGTTTTAAGCTGATCTGGCGTTAAGTGGTTTTGACGCATCAAATGAATCGAACGGCGGCTGATGATTCGCTGATCTTCCAGGATGCCGCCGCCCAACAGCATTCGCGCAAAGCGTGTGTAATCAGCACGTGTGCTGTAAAGGCCGGCTCCGCCGAATTCGATCAGGGGCGGTTCGGTTGGGCTGCCCGGGACTAAGTCCTGCCCTTGACTCGGTGTTAAATGACCTTGTTCTTCGGCATATAACACGGCAAGGCGGTTAGCCTGGCTGGGCAAAAGATAAAAATCTGTATCACGCATGGACAGCGGTTCAAGTAAGGTTTCTTTCATGTAGCGTCCTAAAGATTTACCCGTTATGACCTCGATGACGGCACCGATAACATCGATAGACAGCCCATAAAGCCATTGGCTGCCCGGATCAAAACAAAGCGGGATTTGCCCCAATTGGTTGGCAACGTCAGGCAAGGATAACTGTTTTCCTTTTTCGGCTTCCTTGTATAGCGTGCCGAACAATTTTGAGATTTCTTGACTAGCGGGATGATTGTCAAACTGATAGGGAATACCGGACGTCATTGTCAAAAGATGGTGCAAAGTTATTTCGCGTTCTGCCGGCCTGGTCTTCCATCCGTCGACATCTTTAAACCAGACCAGAGGGTGGCGAAAACCAGGTAAATACAAGCTGACAGGGTCGGATAAATGAACCAGTCCTTTTTCATATAGTGTGAGAAAGAGGACAGCCGTGATGGGTTTCGTCATGGAAAAGATGCGAAAAATCGTGTCCGGTGTGATGGGTTTTTTTTCGGCGATATCCGCATATCCTGCCTGGACGGCTAAAATTGTCTCACCGCGGCGTGTGACCTGCAGGCTCATACCAGCTGTTGAACCAGATTCTACGATTTGTTTCAGATACTGCCTGGTTGCAGAAAAATCATAACCATAAAAAGCCATTTTAAAACCTCCATTTGCTCATCTGTTGCCTTTTCGGCTCATTTTAATCCGTCACTTAATATTATCATGTCTGAATCAGCAATGGTCAATTAAAAAAAATGGGAAAAGACTTCCCGGGACCATAACGCTTATGAACAATTGCCTCTTTTTATGTTAAAATCAAAACGAGACATAAAAAAACGGGAGAAGGCTTCATGACTATTGAGAAAATGAAGGAAACGATGGGGGCAAAAGAACGTGTCAGACGCACATTCCAGTTTGAAAAAACCGATCGTGTCACGATCGGTTACGAAGCCAACCCCGGCATTCACAAACGCCTGTCTGAAGCGCTTGGCATAAAAAGCGGTGACATGGAGCAGGTTTATCAGGCATTGGGTGTGGACTATCGCGGCATTGCCGCGCCTTACATCGGGCCGGAGCTATTCCAGCCGGTCGAAAACAGGAGGATCGACCCTTTGGAAGGAAGTCGGATGAGGTGGATCGAGCATGCGAGCGGCGGTTATTGGGATTATTGTGATTTCCCGCTTGCCGGTGCAAAAGATGAAGATTTCGACGCTTTCCCCATTCCCGATCCGGACCATTTTGACTATGATCTGGCTCTGGAAAAAGCTCGTTCCTATCAGGGTCAATATGGTCTTTATGTAGGCGGCGCCGGCATACCAGATATCATTAATTCGAATAGTCGCATCATGGGGATGGAGGATTTGTTATGTCATCTGGCTCTGGAATATGAGCCTGCACTTCGCTTCATCAAAAGGAGGGTCTCCTTTCAACTCGGCTACCTGGAGCGTCTTCTTGATCATGGCAAGGATGAAATTGACTTTGTATGGCTTGGTGAAGACTTGGGAACGCAAAGAGGGCCTTTAATCAGCCTGGAACTTTATCGTAAGATGTTAAAGCCCATCCACAAGCAGTTTTGCGATCTAGCGGCTGCTTACCATCTGCCGGTTCAGGTCCATACGTGTGGTTCCTCCAGCTGGGCCTATGAAGATTTTATCGAGATAGGGGTTCGTGGTGTTGACACCTTACAGCCAGAGGCTGTTAATATGAGCCCGAAATATTTAGCAGATCACTTTGGTGGACGGCTGACATTTCGTGGTTGTATTTCGACAGCTGGCCCGCTGGCCTTTGGAACCCCCGGGGATGTTGAAACTGTTTGCCGGGAAACCCTTGCCATCATGATGGTTCATCGTGGCTATCATTTTGCTCCGACACATCAAATTCAGGATAACACACCGGTCGAAAATGTCATTGCGATGTATCAGACAGCGCATCAATACGGCCGTTACTCAATTTAAAGAAAGATTTCGGTCCATTTCTCATTTCATATCAATTTGCTTTTGCAGCGTTGATTGGGGGAATTTACGAAAATCCGGAAATTTTATTTACATTTTATTGAATCGGTGATATACTAAATTGTCTGAAACCCCAGCAGGGGTCTTTTTATGCATCTGTACCGAACAGGCTGCATGAAAAAAAAGATAATTTGAAAGGAGGTGTATTGATGCCTACGTTCAACCAACTGGTGAAATCAGGACGCAAGGCCAAAAGCTACAAATCGTCTTCACCGGCACTGCATGTATCGTTAAATACGTTAAGAAAGAAAAAAACGATACTGCCATCGCCTCAAAAGCGTGGTGTTTGCACGGTCGTTAAAACGACAACGCCAAAGAAGCCGAATTCTGCGCTGCGGAAAGTTGCAAGGGTTCGCCTGACCAACCAAGAAGAAGTGACAGCTTATATTCCTGGAATTGGCCATAACTTGCAAGAGCACTCAGTCGTTCTGATCAAAGGCGGCAGGGTCAAAGACTTGCCTGGCGTGCGTTACCATATCATCCGGGGAACCCTGGATGCGGCTGGTGTCGCAAACAGAATGCAGGGCCGTTCAAAATACGGTGCCAAAAAGCCTAAGACAGCCAAAACGAGGTAAAGCTGTCAGGTTGGACTATAAGTGATCAGTACACTGTCATCATACACGAAGGTGGAAATGGCATGCGCTGCACAGACACGGTCCAAAATCGTGAGTACCTATGATTTCGGGAATGAGATCCTGTATAGTCATGAGAGGAGGGAAGAGAAGTGCCAAGAAAAGGCCATGTTCCAAAAAGAGAAGTGCTGCCGGATCCAATCTATCACGATGTTCGAGTCACCAAACTGATCAACAACATCATGATGGATGGGAAAAAGAGCATCGCACAAAATATCTGTTACGGTGCTTTTGATCTGATCAGAGAAAGCACAGGCCAGAATCCGATGGATGTTTTTAACAAGGCCCTTGAGAACGTCATGCCGATGCTGGAAGTCAAAGCAAGACGTGTGGGCGGAGCGAACTATCAAGTGCCGATCGAGGTCAGGCCGGAGCGACGACAGACGCTGGCGTTGCGCTGGCTGGTCACATACGCCAGAAACCGCAACGAACGGACGATGCGTGAACGCCTTGCCAATGAGCTCATTGATGCATCAAACGGGACAGGCGGAGCGTTCAAAAAGAAGGAAGAAATGCACCGAATGGCGGATGCCAACCGTGCGTTTGCACATTATAGATGGTAAAGGTAAAGGTAAAGGGGAGGAACGGAACTGAATGCCTAGGGAATTCTCGCTGGAAAATACGAGAAATATCGGCATTATGGCACATATTGACGCGGGTAAAACCACGACAACCGAGCGTATTTTGTTCTATACGGGCAAGATTTATAAACTGGGTGAGGTCCATGAAGGGGCTGCCACAATGGACTGGATGGAACAAGAGCAGGAGCGTGGGATTACCATTACTTCAGCTGCAACAACGGCGCAATGGAAAGGGACGCGTATCAACATTATTGATACGCCGGGCCATGTTGATTTTACCGTAGAAGTTGAACGTTCTTTGCGTGTCCTGGATGGGGCTGTGGCGGTATTTTGCGCAAAGGGCGGCGTTGAGCCTCAAACTGAAACAGTTTGGCGGCAGGCCGATCATTATCGGGTGCCAAGGCTTGCCTATATCAACAAAATGGATATCATGGGCGCTGATTTTTTCCGCGTTGTTGAGATGATGAAGCAACGACTCAAAACCAATGCTGTGCCAATCCAGCTGCCCATCGGGAAAGAAGAGAATTTTACCGGCATGATCGACCTGATGTCGATGAAGGCCATTGTTTATGGCGACGAGATGGGGCTGAACATTCAGGAACAAGAAATTCCCGAAGACCTGAGAGATACGGCGCAGGTTTGGCATGATCATTTAATAGAGTCGGTTGCTGAGACCGATGATGAGCTGACGCTTAAGTTCCTTGAGGGAGAAGAGATAACGACAGAGGAACTGAAACGGGCTATCCGCAAAGCAACGATTGCCTGTCATCTGACGCCGGTATGTTGTGGTTCATCCTACAAAAACAAAGGGGTTCAGAGATTACTCGATGCGATCGTTGACTACCTGCCATCGCCGCTTGATGTGCCGCCGATCAATGGAATCAATCCAGAGACAGGGGAGGAGGAAATTCGTCCAACTGACGATGAAGCCCCCTTTTCTGCCCTGGCATTTAAAATCATGACGGATCCTTTTGTTGGAAAACTTTGCTTTATCCGTGTCTATTCGGGGACGCTTGAAGCAGGCTCTTATACCTTAAACTCAACAAAAAATAAGAGAGAGCGTGTCGGGCGTCTTTTACAGATGCATGCCAATCACCGGGCCGAAATTGATCAGGTTTATTCTGGCGATATTGCGGCGGTCATTGGGCTGCGCTATACGACGACAGGGGATACCC
>JAGPFK010000099.1 GCA_018056585.1 Clostridia bacterium
CCGTTATGACCGTCATGCATTTCAAAATAGGAATATGGAAGAGTCTTTTTGCCATCGTCGTCACATCCTTATCTTATCTTATCTTATCTTATCTTATTTTATTATAAATCCATAGTAAACCTATTTTCATCTAAAAAGTTTTTGTTTTTAAAAAGAATAAAGCAGTTATAAAGTCTGGAGAGGTTATCAGCAGTTCGTTTTATGCTGGGTGATTTGATTTTTTAAAATGAAATTATTGATGATACCCCTATAGCAAAAGCCCCAGGAATACCCTGGGGCTTATTGGTGATCCACCGGAGATTCGAACTCCGGACCCCTTGATTAAAAGTCAAGTGCTCTACCACCTGAGCTAGTGGATCAAATGGCTGGGGTGGCAGGATTTGAACCTACGCGTGCGGGAGTCAAAGTCCCGTGCCTTACCTCTTGGCTACACCCCAAAATGGATCTGTTGGTTGGGGTGGGATATGGGAATCGAACCCACGACTTCCAGAGCCACAATCTGGCACTCTAGCCAACTGAGCTAATCCCACCACGCTTTCATGCCTGTTCCGGCACGAGTGAATTATACGGATCGTACCCACTATTGTCAAGTCCGTTCATGAGGCTTGTGCTTTGCTCCTGATGGATTGATAATAGATTTATAAAAGAAGCGTCTCGGGAGGTTTGATGAAATGAAAACAGATGACCCCTTTTTCTATTTGCCTTTGCAGGGAAAGCGGCTGCGGCTGACTGCGCTTCATGAATCGGATCTGGATTTATTGCAGGATTTTTTTCAGGATATGGAATCACTGATCTACTATATCCCCACCATACCCAGGCCGCTCAATCGTAAGCAACTTTATTCATTGCTGGATAATTGGAATGATGGGGTTTCAAATTTTATTTTCGCTGTTCGCGTTGCCGATCAGTTGATTGGTCTGGTTAATATCGATGGCTTGGATTGGCCAAACAGCCATGCTGAAATCGGGATAGCCTTAACTGAACCTGATATGCGCGGTCAAGGGTACGCAACAGAAGCGATTGCGGTCTTGCTCCGGTATTGTTTTTACGATTTAGGCCTTCATCGTGTCTGGGCTCGTATTATTGAAGACAACACACCATCCATCAGGCTTTTCCAATCGCTCGGTTTCAAGCCTGAGGGAGCATTGCGTCAGCATATTCTCCGGCAAGGTCAATTCAGAGATATGCTGTTTTTTGGCATTTTAAAGCCAGAATGGGAAGAACTGAAAAAGAATATGGGAATAGAATCAGATAGCCAAAACACGTGATCTGTTGTCTACCGGATGGTTGTTTCGCCTTGAAGAGTCTTGGTGATCATGTTAAGATAAATCTGTTATGCAATAAACTCCGCGTTTGGTGCGGAGAAACAATCAGGAGGATGAACATGAATAAATTGAAAGGAAATGTTATTTTCGGTCAATCAGGCGGCCCAACGGCCGTGATTAATGCCAGTGCCGCCGGTGTCTTTACGGAGGCCTTACAGCAAACCGACATCATCGGGAAAGTCTATGGGGCTGCCAATGGAATTGTCGGGATTCTAAATGAAAAGATTTATGACATCGGGCAAGAAGATCCGGCGGAGCTTGAGCTTTTAAAGACCACACCTTCATCGGCTTTGGGATCTTGTCGTTATAAGCTGGCAAATGTAAATGAGGATGATACAGATTACAAACGAGTACTTGAAGTCTTTCAAAAATATAACATCCGGTACTTTTTCTATAACGGCGGCAATGACTCCATGGATACCTGCAACAAAATTTCAAAATATCTTCAAAAAGCAGGTTATGAATGTCATGTTATGGGAGTTCCCAAAACAATTGACAATGATCTTTATGGTACCGATCATTGTCCTGGTTTTGGCTCTGCCGCAAAATACATTGCCACAACCCTTATGGAAGTTTATCTTGACGCACATGTGTACGATATCGGCATGATCACGGTCATGGAGATTATGGGTCGCCATGCCGGTTGGCTGGCTGCCTCTTCTGCTTTGGCTGCTTATAAAGGACTTGGGCCTGACTTGATTTATGTGCCGGAAGTTGATTTTGATCTCGACAAAATGATGGCAGATGTCAGACGGATCTATGATAAACAAAACAGTGTCATCATTGCAATTTCTGAAGGGGTTAAAACCAAAGACGGACAATTCATTCCTGAACTTGTGAAAGATGTGGCTGTTGATGCTTTTGGTCATAAGCAATTGGGTGGTGCGGCAGCGGTTCTGGCTGATTATATAAAGGAGAAGATCGGCTGCAAGGTTCGCGGTATCGAGTTATCATTGATGCAACGTTGTGCTGCCCATCTGGCATCCAAAACCGACGTCGACGAAGCTTTTCTGGCCGGTCAGACGGCTGTCAGATGCGCCATTGATGGAATGACGGACTTCATGGTTGGATTCCAGAGGCCAGAAACAGGCCCCTATCAATGCGAAATCAAATTGGTTCCACTTGAAGAAGTAGCCAACAAAGAGAAAAAGATTCCACGTGAATGGATGAATGATGCCGGCAATTTTGTTCAACAGCCCTTTATTGACTATGCATTACCGCTCATCCAGGGTGAATCAAAAGTTCCTTTCGAAGATGGCCTGCCGCGCTTTGCCCAGTTGAAAAAAATCCGCGCCTGAAAAACATGATCCAGTGAAGCCCGGCCTGCCACTTAAGCCGGGCTTTTAAGATCACTCAATCTATTCCCATCATTTCATAAGTCAACAGATATTCTTTGATGTCCAATCCGACTCTAAAGCCAACCAGCCGCCCGTCTTTGCCAATTACGCGATGACAGGGCAAAATAAGCGGAAAGGGATTGGCCCGGCAGGCAGAACCGACCGCACGGGCCATTTTCCGCGCCTCTTCCTGATTCCCGCAGATGTCGTACGCAATTTCTTCATAAGTCCGGGTGACACCAAAGGGAATTTGGGTCAATGCTTTCCAGACTTGCCTTTGAAAAGGGCCGGCTTTTTCAAGATGAAGAGGTACATCAAAAATTTTTAACTGTCTTCTGAAATAAGCCACAACCTGTTCTGATGCTTTTTTCAGAACATCAGGCGCCTTTGAAAGACAAAGATATTCTTGATCGCCAAAGCGCTCTTTCAGGTCCGAACGATTGAGGAGCCGGCCGTTTTCATCCAATAAACAAAACCATGCGGCCAATTCTCTGATTCGCTGATTCGCCACGGGTTCACCATAACGGATAAAATCTGTTTCCAACAGACCGGCTTCATCGGCAACCAACGCGATGACGGCTTTGTTAAACGGAACAAAAGAAACCGAAATAAAGGGTTGCTCTGGCCGCAGCAAAGCATAAAAATAGACATCGTTATGTAATGATGTCTTATCATTATAATGAGCTTGTCTTAAAGTTCCTTCTAAATGCCAGTCAGCCTGAAGGGCTGACCATCCTTTGTCCTGATCCAAAAGTTCTGTTTCCAGCCTGAAAACATTCTCACGGTTCATGGCTTGATGAACGACTGTCGCAAGGAGGAGATCATCCGGACCCTCTGGAAGGCAAAATAAGTGCAGGCGCATCCGTCTGGCTTTTTCATCGATTGGCTCCAGTCCCATCAAACCGATGACCTCTTCCGCTTTATAGTCCTCATACGATGGATCTGATGGATCATTGACTCTCGGTCGGATGATCAGCCAGACCTGGTTGCTGCAACGTTGTTTGAGATCCTGTAAAAAATGTCTTGTGATTTCGGTCGTTTTATGGATGGGTAAAGCAACAAAAGACTCTTTCAGAAGGGCTGTGTCAGATAAGCGAAGGCGAACACATTCATCAAATTGAATCATCAGGTTAGCCTCCTTCTTGATAAATCCGCTGGATTGTTTTCTTGAGCTTTAAAAAAGCCGCCGCCTGCTCATCATCTGATGACGAAAGGTATCGATCGCCTTCTTGACGGAAAGCCTCATCCATGATTTTGTCCCATGAGCGGACAGTTTGTTGGCCGCCTGTGTAGGCAAAGGGTAAGAATGTTTCAAAAACCCTCAGGTCCTTTCCATAAGGTTGGCGGGATACCATCGCGTCCCAGACCGTCGAATCGCGAATCAAAGGGAATAATCCATCATAAATCTGAAATCGGCTTTGCATCAGTAAACTGTCCGGATCCTGTGCGATAAAAGAAGAGAATCTGACGGCCAGTTCAGGATACCTTGTCTCGCGCCAAACAGATAAACAACGCACATAAACAGGGAAACGCATCTTCAGATCTTCTTCAGATAAATCTTCGGAATAATAAACAGGCATCAAACTGACGCATACACGAAAAGCGTCCAGGGCAAACCAATAAGACAAGTCTGCCGAATCAATCACTCGGCCGATAACACGATGGACTGCCTGACCTTTGAGATCGTTTCGAACCAGCTGACGTTCAGATTCGCTGAGATGATAAAGGGAAAAAGTTGACAAGGCTTGCTCACGAAGCCAGGCTGCGGAGGAAGAGAAAACAGGATCATCCAGATTAAAACCCTTTCCATCCCACTGACCCCAGCCAGACGCCCATGAACCAGAGGGAGCAATGAATGGGAGAAAATCAGATAATTGTTCATAGAGAAAAATCGCGTTTTCGAAAAGTAACGGTCGGCTGTCCGGATCGTCGATTAACTCCAGATCCTCAAGATCCGGGCAAAGTCCTCGTTCACTCAGTTTTTGCTGTACATCCTTCATCCAGTCCGCCCATTTTGCAAAGGTCTGGGAAAAGTCAGGATAAGAGGCGCCTATTGAAGAAAGCAGGTCAGCATTGTAACAGATCATCGGTGTTGAGGCCAGATAAGGAATACCGTATAAGACCCGGCCGGATGAAGCGGCTTTAATTGAAACAGTGAAAAGATGGTCGGGTGATAGGCGTTCATTTTCAAAAAGGAACTCATTTAATGGCAACAAATATGACAGGCCTGGAATGGAAGCGGCAGAACCTGTATACATCACGTCCGGCATATTGGCCGCGGCCGCCCAGGTCCTGACCTGCTCCGCGGTAATCCCTGTGGCTGCCGGTACGGTCTCAATCTCTAAAACGAAGGGCGCATCAAACTGTTTCAGATCGTCCAGGCTGACCATCTGTCCGATCTGCTGATGATCTTCTTTATTCAGCAGCCCTGAATCAAAAGCCAGGAACAAAAGGCGCAAGGCTTCTGCTGTCTCATCTTCAAAAGGAACGGCTAAATGCAGGTGAACAGGTTTGTCTTCCGATTCAGATTGGATGGGTTCAGTTTTTGTTGTGTCATCTGTAATCTGCGGAGAAATATCTTGTTCCATATCCAATTCTGGAAATAAAGTCTGTTGTTTTTGGCAACTGGCCGGCAGAAGTAAAGACAGGCAAGTAAGAACAAGCAGAAAAAGGGCTGATTTATTGGTTGTTGACAATCGGTTCGCCCCGCTCTCTGATCCATTTAATCAGGTCAGCCGGATCTGTTTGCTGATACAAACAGAATTGAAATTCAATGGGTTCATCTGAATGAATCGTGCGTGAAAAACTTTTTATGACCGGCTCCTTCTGAACCAAGGTCCAGTCGGGATGCTGATCCAGGTTGGGGAAAAAAGAATCTGCCTGAAAGCGGCGATGAACCCGTGTCACATAGGCTTTTTGGCAGAATGGCAAGAGCGCCTGATAAATACTGCTTCCACCTACAACATAGACTGATTCGGACGGATAGGCTTCCAAACAGCAAGCCAATTCTTTCAGGCTATGGCAAATCATGGCCCCTTCGACATTGAAAGCTCTATCATGTGTCAAAATAATATTGGTACGATCCGGCAATGGTTTTCCGGAAGGAAAGGTGGATAATGTTTTGCGCCCAAGCACAATAACGCGGCCAACAGTCAACTGTTTAAAGCGTTGCATGTCTTCCTTTATGTGGACCAACAATTGTCCGTTCTTCCCTATTCCCCAATCCAGGTCGGCATTGACGATGATATTCATGAACGACTCCTGCTTTAACCGCCTTAAATGGCAACCGGTATCCTCGTTATTTTTTCACCATGCTTATAGTTTTCAAGGCGGAAATGATCCAAAGTAAAGGCGTAAAAATCATTCACAGACGGATCTATCCAAAAAGTGGGTGCCGGCCATGCTTCTCTTTTAATCAATTCCTGAACGATCGGGATGTGCCGGTCATAAATATGCGCATCCGCGATCACATGGACCAATTCGCCTGCTTCCAGACCGCTGACCCTGGCGAACATATGGATCAACACGGCATACTG